>JBDKFF010000232.1:0-2537 GCA_039798865.1 Bacteroidota bacterium | reverse complement strand
TGTTTGCCTTTACGATGGTGTGTTTAGCGGTATGGATTTTACGTTTCCGTGATCCAGGTCGTGATCGTCCATTTAAGGTTTCGGGATTGAACATCGTGGCACCGTTGGGTATCTTGGTGAATACCTTCTTGATTTTGAATTTAGGGCGTACGGCACAGATCTTCGCATTAGCGTGGTTGGTGTTCGGTTTGGTGGTCTACTTCTTGTACGGCCGACCGAAGTCGCACTTGAATACGAGAGAGTAATGGAAAAGCCCCTGATGAAGGGGCTTTTTTGTTTCCCTTTGGCAATCCTTTCAGGTTTGCCAAAGGTTGAGATGCGTAGCATCGATTCCCTAGGCTGAAGCCTAGGGTTATAACCCCAGGTTTTAACCTGGGGTACTCGGCGCGAAAAGCGCCTCAAACTTTGGCAAAGCTCGAAGCTTTGCCAAAGGGACATCGGCCTTTGCCTAAGAGATATTTTTGGCGTATTTTTGCAGCTTGATTTATTATTATGCAAAAGCTTGACGCGGAAATTGCCAAACGACGGACCTTTGGTATCATCTCTCACCCCGATGCGGGAAAAACAACCCTAACGGAGAAATTGCTTCTTTTCGGAGGGGCGATTCAAACGGCCGGGGCGGTAAAATCGAATAAGATTAAGAAGGGGGCGACCTCCGACTTCATGGAAATCGAGCGCCAAAGGGGTATCTCGGTCGCGACGTCCGTGATGACCTTTGAGTACAATGATGTGAAAATCAACATCCTGGATACGCCGGGTCACAAGGACTTTGCGGAGGATACTTATCGGACCTTGACGGCCGTGGATTCGGTGATTTTGGTGATTGACTGTGTGAAGGGTGTCGAGGAACAAACGGAACGTCTGATGGAGGTTTGTCGCATGCGTAAGACGCCGGTGATTATCTTTATCAACAAGATGGACCGCGAGGGCCAAAATCCCTTTGACCTACTCGATGAATTAGAGCAAAAATTAGGGATCTCGGTTCGTCCATTAACTTGGCCGATCAACATGGGCCAAAACTTCAAGGGCGTTTACCATTTATTGGATCGTTCCTTGAATTTGTTCTCGGCGAATAAAACGAAGATTGAAAAGAATGTCGTTTCGGTGGATATTGCGACGCCGGAATTGGATGCGCGTGTAGGTGAGCGGGATGCGAATCAATTACGCGAGGATGTGGATTTGATTGAGGGCGTTTACGAACCCTTTGAACGTGAGGATTATTTGAGTGGCGACTTGGCACCGGTGTTCTTTGGTTCGGCGGTGAACAACTTTGGTATTCAGGAACTCTTGGATACCTTTACCAAAATCGCTCCACCCACCCAAGCCCGTGGGACCGATGTGCGTGTCGTGGAACCGAATGAGAAGAAATTCACCGGTTTTGTGTTTAAGATTCACGCGAATTTGGACCCTAAGCACCGGGATCGGATTGCCTTTTTACGGATCTGTTCTGGGGTTTTTCAGCGCAATACTTTTTACCAACATATTCGATTAAAGAAAAATGTTCGTTTTGCGAACCCTTATAATTTCATGGCTCAAGATAAAGAGGTCGTGGAAGAGGGTTTCCCGGGCGACGTAATTGGTTTGTATGACACGGGTACCTTCAAGATTGGCGATACGCTGACGGAAGGCGAAGTGATGAATTACCAGGGTATTCCGAGCTTCTCGCCGGAGATCTTTAAGGAACTCATCAACTTGGATCCGATGAAGGCAAAGCAATTGGAAAAGGGAATCGACCAATTAACCGATGAGGGTGTTGCTCAACTATTCACGCAGCCCCAACTCGGTAATCGCAAGATTGTGGGTACGGTGGGTGATCTACAATATGAGGTTATTCAGTACCGTTTGGAGCACGAGTATGGCGCGAAATGTCGCTTTGATGGCATGTCGGTGACTAAGGCTTGTTGGATTACTTCCGAAGACCCGAAAAAACTCCAAGAATTTGTGCGCTTAAAAGGTCAAAACATCGCCCAAGACAAAGACGGAAACTACGTCTTCCTCGCGGAATCCGACTGGATTCTTCGCATGAATCAGACGAATAATCCGGAGATTGAATTCCACTTTACGAGTGAGTTTAAGTTGGCGTAATAGACGTTGGTCATTAGACGTTGGACGTTAGCGATATGAGGTGCTTCGCGCCGATTCCCCAGACTAAAGTCTGGGGTTATTAATAACCCTAGGCTTCAGCCTAGGGATTAGACGCGAAGTATCGCGTCTCTACTTTATTTTTGTTTTTTCATTTTCTCATGAAACTCTTTGCTCCCATCCTGAATATATTGAAGAATTTGTTCATTCGAAAGGCCTTCTAACTCTTTGCTAATTCGAGTTTTAATTCTGCGAAATGATTTTACGCAGTGATAGCCTTTGATAGTACCCTCGGATGTTTTCATATGATTTCTCTAGGAGATTTGATGGAGATTTCGGGTAAACCGTGGAGCGAATTTATATGATTGTATCCTTTAATTCTATTCGAATTTACGATATGTTTAAAATTCCAACTTACAAGTGCATTCGCATGATATATCGTTGCTGTGGCAATG
>JBDKFF010000231.1:0-2782 GCA_039798865.1 Bacteroidota bacterium | reverse complement strand
TGCGTATCCGGAGCGATGACAACCACTTCGCCCATTTCGGACATAATTTCAGTTAAAACACGGATTCCTTTGGAAGAAATCGAATCATCGTTGGCAATTAAAATAAGTGGCTTCATAGATTGTATATTTGTCAGCAATTTACAAATTTGCGCGCATTAAATTTGACTATGCAATTCCGAAAAGCACGAATTTCCGACATTCCTACCATCCAAGAAATCGCTGAGGCAACTTGGCGGCCTACCTATGGACATATTTTGTCCGAGGAGCAGACAATTTACATGTTGGATATGATGTACGGCACCGAGGTACTTGAAAGACAAATAGATTCGAACATCGATTTTTATTTGGCAGAAGAGGAGGGAAATACGCTCGGGTATTTTTCCATCGAAGTCATCGAACCCGGTAAAATGAAATTGCACAAGATTTACTTACATCCCGGTTTTAAATCACAAGGTGCGGGAACGAAAATCATTGAACGAATCAAGGAAATCGCGCGAGAAAAAGAAGTAAATCAAATCGAATTGAATGTGAATAAATACAATTCAGCCGTTCAGTTTTACGAGAAAAAAGGCTTTATCCGAGCAAAGGAATTGGTTTTAGATATCGGCAATGGCTACGTGATGGATGATTACGTTATGCAATTGAATCTAGGGCCAACTCAATAAGTTTCCGCATTTGACCTTCCGGATCCTTGGAAAATTCATTCGTCATTCGATTCGCCAAAATCGCATTCAAGGAAATCATTTCATGGCCTAATGTAGACGCAAAGGCATAGTATGCAGCCGTTTCCATCTCAATATTCGTAATCGGATTACCTTCAAAGTGGGTTGCAGATACGTCCTGTAAAAATTCAGGCAACCGAGATGGCATTCGCACGGTACGTCCTTGGGGTGCATAAAAACCAGGTGCGGTGAGCGTGTAACCCTTGTAAGGAATCGAATCAAACGTTTTTGTTAGTGAGGGACTCGCTTGGGCACCATAAACCGGAATCGGATATTGTATTTGCTGACACCAGTCGTTCAGGGCGCCTTGATGAAGCACATTGGGGCCCTCAAAGCCATAAAATTGACCTAAATTATCAAAACCAATGGTCGCTTCAGAGATTAAAAAGGTATCGACGGGTACGTCTTTTTGAATACTTCCTGAGGTCCCTAAACGAATGAGCTCAAGGGATGTCTTGTTTGATTTTTCTAAACGCGTTTCAAAGTCAATATTCACTAAGGCGTCCAACTCATTCAATACAATCTCAACATTATCAGCACCAATTCCACTTGAAATCACGCCAATTCGCTTACCACCCAGCTCACCAAAATGGCTGACAAATTCGCGTTTATGAATTTTAGTGTCGACCCGATCAAAGTATTGGGAAACTTTCGGAACACGTTCCGGGTCACCTACCAAAATAATTCGAGCAGGAACTTGATCGGGGCGAATTGCCAAATGATACGAACTTCCGTCGGGATTAATGATTAAGTCGGTCGGTGAGAAATAGGTCATACGCGAAATTATTGATAATTTCCGAAATCAAATTAAATAAGTTGGCCAACAAATCAGAAATTCATGAAACAATGGTAGCTCTTTTGGAGGAGAAACTCCATCAGGCTCGACTGGATTTTGCGTTGGCGAAAGAATCTCGGGATTCTGATACCAAGAGTAGTGCAGGGGATAAATATGAAACGGGACGGGAAATGATGCAACGTGAAATGGATAAACTGAGTGCGAGTATCGATACCTACCAACAGCAATTGGTTTCTATGCAGCATTTAATGAGTCATAAAACCAACGAACAGATTGCGTTAGGCCATTTGGTCGAGACTAATTTTGAAACATATTATATTTCGATCGGATTAGGGGCTATTTCAGGAAGCTTTGGAACGATCTATGCCATCTCTTCGGAATCACCGCTGGGTGAATTAATGAAAGGAAAAAGGGTGGGAGATACGATTGAATTACGTGGACGAAACATCATCATAAAAAAAATCTCATGAAAAACGCACATTACTTATATTTAGTCTTATCACTTGTTGGAGGCGGAATTACCGTATCCTATGTTTTCATTGGCATGCAGGAAAACAATGGAAATTTTGATGTTTTAAATTTTATTCAAAGTACATGGACATCAAATCCCTACGCCAAAAGTTTAACTTTTGATTTTTGGACAGGTGCCATCGCGGGGACATTTTTTATGCTGGTCGAAGGACTCCGCATCAAAATCAAATACCTTTACCTGTATTTATTGGCCACCGTATTAATCGGGTTTGCGTTCGCATTTCCCTTATTTTTATTCGTTAGACATCGTCAATTAGCCTAATATGGAAGAATACATCAATACATTCCCAGAAGCCACTCAGAAAATCTTGCGTGAAGTGCGAGATGCGATACGTTCAGTCGTACCGGAAGGAACGGAGGAAACAATGGCTTACGGAATGCCAACCTTTAAGTACAAGAAAAATTTAGTCCATTTTGCGGCCTGGAATAATCATTTGGGATTTTATCCGACACCGAAACCATTAGTCGTATTTCAAGAGCGTTTGAATGCCTTCGAAGGATCGAAGGGAGCGGTGAAATTTCCGTACCATTTACCCATGCCGCTGGAATTAATTAAAGATATCACGCGATTTCGCGTGGAGGAAGTCAGTAAATAAGCTATGAGAAAGATTACTTTTCTGTTACTGTTCGTTACGAGTCATTTATTGGCTCAAACAAACTTGGAAAAAATACAGTCGTTTTTACCAAAGGTAGATTCGATGTTCAAGGAGCAAGCGCGAAAATCACATATGCC
>JBDKFF010000230.1:0-8746 GCA_039798865.1 Bacteroidota bacterium | reverse complement strand
TCACCATATACTTCCGACGTAGAAGCTATTAAAACACGTGCATTTTTCACACGAGCTAAGCCTAAACAGTTATGGATACCCAATGAACCTACTTTCAAGGTTTGGATAGGAATTTTTAAATAGTCAATGGGAGAAGCAGGAGAGGCAAAATGAAGGATGTAATCCAATTCACCCGGTACATGAATAAACTTTGATACATCATGGTGATAGAATTCGAATTGTTCCAATTTGAACAAATGTTCAATATTCTTTAAATCCCCTGTAATCAAGTTATCCATCGCAATGACATGGTATCCCTCCTTAATAAAGCGATCACACAAATGAGATCCCAAAAAACCTGCACCTCCGGTTATTAATATTCTTTTCATATCTATTTTACGGCTTGTCGGCCAATTGAATAATACGTATACCCCAATTCCTCCATTTGAGGTAATTCATAAAGGTTCCGACCGTCAAAAATGACTTTGTTTTTAAGCAAGGTTTCCATGCGCTCAAAATCAGGTGTTCTGAACTGTGGCCATTCTGTCACAATTAATAAAGCATCCGCTCCATCAATCGCGTCGTATGGATTTTTGGAATATTCAACAACATCGCCAATTTGTTCCTTCACATTTTTCATAGCCTCTGGGTCATAAACACGTATTTTGCACCCCAGTGCCAATAAAGCCTCAATGTTGTACAATGCGGGCGCCTCACGAATATCATCCGTATACGGCTTAAATGCCAAGCCCCAAATACCGATTGTTTTACCGGCTAAATCATGGTTAAAATGCGACTGGATGTAAGGCATCAATTTCGTTTTTTGTAGCTCATTGACACGCATCACGGAATCCAAAATATGAAATTGATACGCATTCTCCTCGGATGTTTTGGCTAATGCCTGAACGTCTTTGGGAAAGCATGAACCTCCATAACCAATACCCGCAAATAAGAAACGTTTGCCGATGCGTGAGTCAGTTCCGATGCCCCGACGAATATCATCCACATTTGCGCCGACCTTCTCACACAAATTCGCAATCTCATTCATGAAGGTGATTTTTGTCGCTAAAAATGCATTGGCAGCATATTTAGTCATCTCAGCTGAACGCTCATCCATGAAAATGATGGGATTTCCTTGACGTACCAATGGCGCATATAACTTGCTCATTAATTCTTTTGCACGTTCCGACTGCGTTCCAATTACCACACGATCCGGTTTCATGAAATCCTCAACCGCCACACCCTCGCGTAAGAATTCTGGATTAGATACGACATCAAACGGAACCTTAGCAGCCTTTGAAATAGCTGCATGAACTAATTCTGAAGTACCTACCGGTACCGTACTTTTATCGATAATAACCGTATAATCTTGCAATAACGGACCGAGGTCATTCGCAACTTTGAGTATGTATTTTAAGTCGGCCGAACCATCCTCACCCGGAGGCGTAGGTAAAGCTAGAAATATTACTTTAGCGCCAGCAATACCATCAACCAAAGAAGTAGTAAAATTCAAGCGTCCCTCGTTCACATTGCGGTGAAACATGTCTTCTAAGCCCGGCTCGTAAATAGGAACAATCCCATCTTGCATCTGCTTGATTTTAGCCTCATTAATGTCGACACAGGTAACATGATTTCCCGTTTCTGCGAAACAAGTTCCTGTGACTAAGCCTACATATCCAGTTCCAACAACAGCAATTTTCATATAGCTTCTTTCTTGATTTAGTTCAAAAATTGACCTCTAAATTAGGTATAAATCTTCAAATAATATAATTAAACACTTACTTAGTTTGTATCACTCGGCCAATGCTGCCTGAAGGTTCCATGCAATTCAACCAGTTGGCAAGGGTAGGAGCAATGTCACTTATTTCTGTCCGTGTGCTGATTTCTTGCGGCTTAACTTTCCATCCATAAAATAACAAGGGTACGTGTGTATCATAGGCATATACCGTACTGTGTGAGGTTCCTGTTTTATAACCAATCAACCATTGCGGTTTTAACAATACCATAAAGTCGCCACTCCGTGCTGCATTGTATCCATTCTGAACGATGTTTTTGTAGTGCCCAACTAAATTGCTTTGTCCGATGGCCTCTAAATCAACTAACTCAGAAAATCCATCTTGCTTTTCCATGGTTTGACGTACTATTTGATATAACTGATCTCGTTTAATACCCCATTTTTGCATGTTGGCATGATTGAAATGTAGCTGGGAGTTATCCTCGCCAATTAATAATTCAATATCACCATATGCCTTACTTAAGGCTTTCTTTATATCCGCAACCGCTTTGATTCGATCAAAGATTCCGCCAGGCATTTTTTTGCTTTTCATGAAACCCGGAATTTCAGCTACCGCATGATCCGCGGTTAAAAATACCAAAACCTGATCTTTGCCATATTGCTTGTCCAAATAACTTAAAAGATCAGCGATATCACGATCTAAACGTAAATACGTATCCTCTAATTCGATGGATTGTGGACCGAAACTATGTCCAACGTAATCGGTTGAAGAGAAACTAATGGCCAAGAAATCGGTCGTACCTCGTTTACCTAATTGCTCCTCTTGCAAGGCTTTAATGGCGAAATCTTTCGTTAGCGTATTGCCATATGGACTCGTACGAATTAATTCCAAAGGATTGCCTCCCTGTAAGCTGTGTGGAAATACAGGGGCTGTTTCGCCTGCCATCTTGCTCTCAAATTCCATGTTATCTCCCGCACTCTGTGTGTAGGTTTGAATTGGGTAGAGTGTATTCCAACCTTGTTTGGTGAATTTCAAAGCGCGTTCTTCCGCATTAAAAGATTGAACCCAGCTTGGTAATTCCTTCATGTAAAACGTCGATGTTATCCAGCGTCCTTCCTTCGAATCGTACCAATAGGCCGCATCTGCCGTATGACCACCCGGTAAAATGGCTCCTCGGTCTTTCAAGGCTATAGCAATGGTCTTGCTTTGGTAGTTTTGGGCCATTTTTAATTGGTCGGTAATCGTACTCGTCCAAAGGTTTTTGGGAGACATAAAGCCTGTTTTTCCTGTCGTCCCAACGGTTGTAACCGTAGAATCATCCGTGCAATACACTTTCTTGCCCGATGCACGATCCATCCACTCATTTCCTACGATTCCGTGTATCGCTGGGACAGTACCCGTATAAACGCTCGTGTGACCCGCTGCCGTGACGGTTGGGGCATAATTGTAATGATTATCTTGGCAATTTAATCCCTCGCGCATCATGCGTTTGAAGCCATTCTCTCCGTAGCGGTTAGCAAAACGATAGAGGTAGTCATAGCGCATCTGGTCGACGACTATTCCTACGACCAGTTTCGGTTTACTGGGCTTGTTTTGTGCCCAAAGCGATGTTCCAAGTAATAAAAAGCCAATAAGTAGTTTAGTTACTTTCATAATAGGAGGGGAATTCTGCTAATTGTAGCGTTTCTTGTTTGTTGGAGTCTATTTGATAAATGTAATTTTGTAGTCCGTTCGTCAAAACCATGTACTTCGCTTGGTTCTTCTTTTGGTATTGACTTGCTTGTTGGAAAGTAAGGGAAGTAATTTCCACATGGGGTGCTTTGCATTCGACCAACATGAATACTTGTCCATTGGAATCATATACCTGTATATCCGTCCGACGATTCAATTGATCTATCCGATGATTACGTTCAATTTGAATGTTGGAAGCCGGGTAGTTCAAATGTTGCGTTAGGTAATTTAAACAATGCTGCCTAACCCATTCTTCCGGCGTTAATGCACGGTATTTTTTGGCAATCACATCATAAATAAAAAGTTTTCCATCCTTTTGCGTTATTTTGTATTCAAATTCAGGAAAGACAATAGGTAATTCAGAGGAAGTGAGCATAATTTTTGCCAAAAGCCAATCACTAAATTAATCTATTTGTTGATTAAATTCATTAACAAACGCACATATTCATGAAAACAAAAGAAGAGATTGTCTTAAATTGGTTGCCTCGTTACACAGGAACTCCACTCGAGGCTTTTGGTCAATACATATTATTGACGAATTTTAAGAATTATGTGGAAATGTTTGCGGAAAAGTTCAATGTTGAAATCATTGGACAGGATCGTCCCATGCAAACAGCAACTGCTAACAACATTACGATTATCAATTTTGGAATGGGTTCTCCCATGGCTGCGACGGTCATGGATATACTTTCCGCAATCTCTCCCAAGGCGGTATTGTTTTTAGGTAAGTGTGGAGGATTGAAAAAGAATTTACAATTAGGCGATTTAATCCTTCCAATTGCAGCCGTGCGTGGAGAGGGAACCTCCGATGAATATTTGCCCAAAGAAGTTCCTGCCTTGCCTTCATTCCGACTGCAAAGAGCTGTTTCCTCGATGATTAAGAAACATGAATTAGATTATTGGACGGGATTAGTGTATACGACAAACCGACGAGTTTGGGAGCATGATGAGGCATTCAAAACCTATCTTTCTGATATCCGTGCGATGGGTATCGATATGGAAACGGCCACGATCTTTACCGTAGGTTTCGTCAACAAGATTCCGCATGGTGCATTATTGCTCGTTTCCGATAATCCAATGACTCCGGATGGCGTGAAAACAGAAGCGTCCGACAAAAAAGTGACCACGAATTATGTGAATTCCCACCTACAAATTGGGATTGATTCACTGATCGAATTAGCTGAATCTGGAGAATCCGTTAAACACCTACGTTTCGAATAATTAATTGCAATGGTCACGAATGACTTGGAAGGATTGGGTATATCCCAATTCTCCAGCCTTGCTTAAATCCATACAGCCTGAATTATCACTTAACGCAAGTTTGATAATGCCTCGAACGAAATAAGCCTCGGCATATTTCGGGTTTAACTTGATCGCATTGCTACAATCTTGAATCGCATTGCGTTGGTCCCCTAAATTTGATTTCGCCACACCCCGGAAGAAATAAGCTTCCGCATAGATGGGGTTTAAGGAAATCGCGCGGTTATAGTCTTCCATGGCTTGCTTGGAATCCCCTGATTTAGCTTTGGCAGACCCTCGATTGAAATATACCTCCGCACGTTCTGTGGAGAATTCCGCAATCTTTAATTTGTCTTGAACGCCATTTCGTAGTTCATCCAAAAGTGCCTTTGTCATTTTACTGTCATAAACAATTTTTGCGGATTCATTATTCCCAATTTCCGCAGCTTTGGTATAATCCTCAACGGCACCACGCGGGTCACCTAATTTCGATTTAACAAAGCCTCGTCCATAGTAGGCTTCCGCTTTGTTCGGATCTAACTCAATTGCTTTGCTGAAATCTTCCAATGCACCCTTCTCTGCACTTTCTCCACGGAAATTTTCCAATTGAGTTTTGCAAAATCCCGATTGATACCAATCTTCCGGATTGTCGGCCCCCAATTTAATCGCTTCCGCATAATCCTTCAAGGCCGCCTGGTAATCCATTAATTTTAACTTAGCCAACGCACGGTTTGAGAAATAATTAGCACGCTTAGGGCTAATTTCAATCGCCTTATCAAAGTCCTCAATACTGCCTTTGTAATCAGCAATTTGGGCTTTTGCCTCTCCGCGTGCTGCTAAAGCTGGAGCATATTCTGCGTTTAACTCAAGTGATTTATTGAAATCTGATAATGCTCCTCGGTGATTAGCAAGTTTAGCCTTGGAGATTCCCCGACTGAAATAGGCGGTCGCCTCTAACGGATTCAATCGAATCGCTTCGTTATAGTCTTGAATGGCTACTTTATGATTGTCTTGTTTGCTGTAGGATTGTCCTCGTGCAATAAAAGCTTCAAAGTAGGTTGGCTTTAATTCAATCGCCTTATCAAAATCGAGTATCGCGCCGCGAAAATCTTTTAAGTTATATTTAGCAAAGCCACGCCCATAGAAGGAGGTTGGATTGGGATTTGCTACATTTTTTTCAATCTCTAAACTGAAATTTCGTAAAGCGTCTGCATAATTCCCCGTCTTATTTTGAGTCAATCCAAGTTCCATATAATTGGAGCTTTCTTGTCCAAATGTCGCATGAGAAAGAGTACTTAATGAGCCTACAAGAAGGAAAATGTAGAGATGCTTCATAGCTGAATAGGGTTATTGAATGATTTCGCTAATGCCAAATAACAAAATTAATAATAAAGTTCTTAATGCTGTCTTCTTTAAATAAGGATCTATTTCCGCTGGGGTCATGTTTGGATTTAATTCCCTTAGCATGATGATAATCGGATAATAACCCAAAAGAATTAACAGGTTGCTGGTGGTCGATGCGCCAACTTGATAAGCGATCAAATGGTAAGATGCAAAGGGTAGAATCCCGATGAATAACAAAGCTTTTTGGTAATAAAAGCCCAAGGTTTTTCCAATTCGAACGGGAATCGAATATTTACCCGTTCGTTTGTCATTTTCTAAATCGCGAAGATTATTCAAATTTAAAACGGCCACAGATAGAAGCCCACAACCCGCTGCCGGCAGCGCAATGTGCCAGGGTAATGTTTTGGTTTGGAGAAAATAGGAGCCCATGGTTCCCACCAAACCAAAGAAGAGGAAAACGGATAAATCTCCCAGGCCCATGTATCCATAAGGTCTTTTCCCTACGGTATAGGCAATCGCTGCGGCGATGCACGCTACTCCCAGGCCAAGAAATTTCATCCAAATATCCCACGAAGCATCTTGAAGGCTGTAGGCTAATAACCCCACACCCATAAAAAAGGAAAGGGTCGCTGTGAGTACAACGACCTTTTTCATTTCTTCTCGATTTATTTTTCCGGTTTGAACGGCGCGTAAGGCTACTTTTCGATCTTGATTATCGACACCATTCATTGAATCGCCAAAGTCATTGGCGAAATTCGATAGGACCTGCAAGGCGACAGTTGTTAAAATGGCTAATACGGCAATGGTCCAATCGAATGTTCCCTGCGAATAGGCCAACATATTTCCTAACATAATACTTGCTACTGCAAGTGGCAATGTTCTTGGCCTAGCCGCCTCAACCCATCTATTCATGTACTATTTTTTCAACGCAGCTTGAAATTCAGCGCTCGTAGGTTTGACACCTGAAGCAAAGAAATTCGCTAATTCACCTTTTTCGTTGATCACATATTTGCAGAAGTTCCAAGATGGTTCTTTCTCGTTCCATCCGTTTTGTGATTTGTCGCTCAACCATTTGTAAAGTTCACATTTTCCTTCCCCTTTAACCACTACTTTTTCCATCATTTGGAAGGAAACGCCGTAGTTTTTTTGGCAGAAAGATGCGATTTCTGAATTGGTACCCGGCTCTTGCCCTCCAAACTCATTGGCAGGGAAGCCTAAGATGACAATCTCTGGATTCGCTTTGTGGAATGCCTCCCAGTCTGCGTATTGAGGGGTATAACCACATTTTGAAGCGGTATTCAAAACGACAATTTTCTTGCCTTTAAATTGACTAAAGTCGATTTCTTTTCCATCAATTCCCTTCATCTTGAAAGAGAAAAAATTCTTGTCGGCCACCTGCGTAACTTCTTCTGGGCGACTCAATGCTACTTTTTGTGTGAATGGCAATGCCAATGCTGTTAAAAGCGATCCGATTTTCATAAGGCTTACGATCATGATAATGATAATTAAGAGGATGATTATTTTGTTTTTGACTTTCACGTTACATACGTTCTGGTGCTACTATCCCTAATAACGCCAGGGATGCCTTAATTGTTTTACCTGTTAAGGATGCTAAATTTAACCGAATGTTTCGGCTATCCTCGTTTTCTTCGTTCAAAATACTTAATTCATTGTAAAATTTATTGAATTGCTTCGCCAAATCATACGTGTATTGGGCAATAACGGATGGGGCATACTGCTCAGCAGCATCATTTAGCACATCCTTATACTTTCCTAGTAAATAGATTAACTCTTGTTCCGATTCAGCTAATGAATATTCCTTGGCAGAATCTATTTGCATATTGATTCCCAAATCATTCGCTTTACGCGTCATGGAGCAAATTCTAGCGTGAGTATATTGAATAAACGGTCCTGTATTTCCTTGGAAATCAATGGATTCCTCTGGGTTAAACAACATGCGTTTCTTCGGATCTACCTTTAATAAGAAATATTTCAAAGCACCTAATCCCAATTGATTAAATAGCGCATTGGATTCCTCTGTACTAAATCCATCAATCTTTCCGAGTTCCATGGTTCGTGCCTGAGCAGTACCCACCATCTCGGCCATCAAATCATCCGCATCCACCACAGTTCCTTCGCGTGATTTCATCTTTCCGCTCGGCAAATCAACCATTCCATAGGATAGGTGATAATTTCCTTCGGAGAAGTCTTTGTTTAATTTTCTTAAAATATGGAACAATACCTCAAAGTGATAATCTTGCTCATTACCAACGACATACACGGAACGCTTTGCGCCAAAATCTTCATATTTTAATTGGGCAGTTCCCATGTCTTGTGTGATGTAGACCGAGGTCCCATCCCGACGCAAGACTAATTTCTCATCCAAGCCCTCCGATGTCAAATCAATCCAAACCGATCCATCCTCCTTGCGGAAGAAGACACCCTGTGCTAAGCCTTCGTCGACAATCTTTTTCCCCAACAAATATGTATTCGATTCACGGTAAATCTTGTCGAAACTAACACCCATTTGTGCATAACTCTTCGAAAATCCATCGAATACCCAGGTGTTCATCTTTTCCCACAAGGCCATCACCTCCGGGTCATTTTGTTCCAAGGCCAATAACATCTCTGGTGCTTTGAGTAGGATAGGAGCTTGTTTTTTGGCTTCCTCCGCCTCTACGCCTTGTTGGACTAATGCGTCTATCTCAGCCTTATAG
>JBDKFF010000229.1:0-4322 GCA_039798865.1 Bacteroidota bacterium | reverse complement strand
ATTTAATCAAATCATCTTTTATTTTATAATTTTAAGGCTTGCGACATATTTCGCAGGCCTTATTTTTTTGTCAGATGCGTTTACTCGTTTTACTACTATTTGTCTCTTTTGGGGCTTTGGCCCAACAAGCTATTCAGGTGACTGATATGCTGAAAATCAAAACGGTGGGGAAGCCTACCTTTTCACCAGATGGATTGCGCTATCTATTTACGGTGACTTCCATCGTGGATGATCCCGACGTGAAAGGGGATTATGTCTATCAGACACATTTATATGTAGGTGATATGGAGACAAAAAAGAGTCGGCAGCTGACATTTGGAAAACATTCCATTTCAGGAGCTACTTGGAGCCCTGATGGTAAATCGATTTTATTTACACGTGATTTGGGAAATAAGTCGCAGGTATATCGCTTGAGTTTGTCGGGCGGAGAACCTCTGGCATTGACAAATTCGCCTGTGGCGGTTCAAAATCCATCGATTTCGAAACATGATCGTCGTTTATATTATCAAACGGCCATATCCTTAAAGGACTTTTATACGGATACCTTGGTCAATCCACGTCGCTTGATTCCTTCCTGGAATTTAGAGAAGCCGAATGTGTCCAATGCGGCATTTGTATCCAAGGCTAAGCCAAATCCGAACGGCACCATCGAGGAAGTTCGTGCTTATTTGGCTCAGAATGAAAAGGATAAGAAGGCCAAAGTGATTAACCGATTGCAGTTTCAAGAGGAGATGACTACGTCGGGTGAGATTCAGCTATCCGCTATTTATTCCATGCCTTTGCATGAGGGGGCTAAGCCTGTCTTGTTGAATAATCCTTTACACCGTTGGTCGGACTGGGAGCAAATCAATGAGTCTGAGTTCTTAGTAATTCTCCCGGCTGATTCGTTGACCCATCCCGATAAGGTATTAGAGAGTCAAATGGTTCGTTATGATTCGAAAACAAAAACGTATCATTCGGTCTTAATCAAACCTGGTTATCGTTTTTCCAATATATCGTTGAGCACTTCCGGCGAACAAGTAGCTTATTTTGAATCCAAGGCTACGGGAGTTTCGAATCCCGTGTTGAAGATATTGACGTTGGCAACAGGGCAGATACAGGAAGTGAAAATGGACCGTGTCATTACGCAAGTTAAATGGTCTGCGCCAGATTCATGGCTATATTTAACGGTGCAGGATCATGGTGCGGTTACATTGATGGCATATTCAATTCCTCGAGGTGAATTTGAAACATTGACTTCTTCGGCGGATGGGGTCTTGGGTTTTGATCAAGTAGGCGAGGAGTTGATTTATGCCAAAACATCGATTGACAATCCATCGGAACTTTATCGAATGTTTGATAAAAAAGAGGAGGTTCTTACGGATTTTAATGCGAATTGGTTAAAAGAAAAGTCAATTACCAAAGCGGAGAAGCATACATTCGTGAATAAAATAGGCCAAACGATAGATTATTGGGTAATGAAGCCAGCTGGCTATGTACCCGGTAAGAAATATCCGCTGGTTGTCGAGATACATGGTGGGCCAACGGCCATGTGGGGAACGGGTGAGGCGAGTATGTGGCATGAGTTTCAATATTATACTTCCAAAGGATGGGGCGTTGTGTATTGTAATCCGCGGGGTAGTGGAGGATATGGAACCCCATTTATGGCGAGTAATGTGAAGGATTGGGGAGCTGGACCGATGGCGGATGTGATGCAAGCGACTGATTTAGCGATTAAGGAAGGTTGGGCCGATACGACGCGTTTGGCGGTCACAGGAGGTTCATATGCCGGTTATTTGGTTGCTTGGATCGTGGGACATACTAACCGATTTAAAGTAGCGGCCTCTCAGCGTGGTGTTTATGAATTATCGACATTCTTTGGAGAGGGTAACGCTTGGCGATTGGTACCGAATTATTTTGGAGGATATCCGTGGGAGAAGGCAACGCGTGCCATTTTGGATCGTGAGTCGCCCATGACCTATGTTTCGCAAATCAAGACACCATTAATCATTTTCCATGGTGAAAATGATTTACGGACGGGTGTGATTCAAAGCGAGATGTTGTACAAGAGTTTAAAACAAATGGGCAGAACGGTGGAATACGTTCGTCATCCGGGTGCATCGCATGAGATTACGCGTGCGGGTAATAACCGCCAGCGGATTGATCAGATGTTGAGGACTTGGGAGTTTTTTGCGAGGTATTTAAATTAGTCTCTAGTCACTAGTCGCTAGTCACTAGTCACTAGTCGCTAGTCACTAGTCGCTAGTCACTAGTCTCTAGTCGCTAGTCGCTAGTCTCTAGTCGCTAGTCTCTAGTCGCTAGTCACTAGTCGCTAGTCGCTAGTCATAAATTATACTGTCAAGCTTAGATTGATAATAAATTAATTCAATCAAAATTTGGAGTATTAATATTATATAAGAGACTAGAGACTAGTGACTAGCGACTAACTAAAATACCTCCAATCCTCATTCCCTTTCACCTTCAGTAAACACTGATAAATCAATTCAATAACTGCCTCCATGTCGCTTTTAGCGATGGTTTCCACGGTAGTGTGCATGTATTTTAAGGGCAAGGAAATTAAGGCAGATGCCACACCTTCGGTCGCATAGGCGAATGAATCAGTATCCGTTCCTGTTGAGCGAGATACGGCCTGGCGTTGGAAGTCAATTCCTTTTTCTTTGGCTACATCGATGATGAAATCACGGACATTGTTTTGTACCGCTGGGCCATAGCAAATGACAGGGCCCTTTCCGCACGACATATCACCTTGGGTCTTTTTGTTGTACATCGGGGATTGGGTATCATGGGTCACGTCGGTGATAAACGCCAAATCGGGTTTTAATCTTCGCACAATCATTTCCGCACCGCGTAACCCGATTTCCTCCTGAACGGAGTTGACGATGTACAAGGTATAGGGTAATTCAATTTTGTTTTCTTTCAGTTTACGAGCCACTTCGGCGATCATGTAACCACCGATGCGGTTATCGAGCGCACGCCCCACCAAAAACTTGTTATTTAATTCGGTTAGGCCATCTTCAAAGGTTACGACAGTTCCCACGTGGATGCCCATTTCTTCCACTTCTTTTTTGTTGGCCGCCCCGCAATCAATGAAGATATCATCGATGGAAGGAGCTTTGTCTTTGGCAAGATCACGAACGTGGATGGCTGGCCAACCGAAAATACCTTTGACTACTTTTTCTTTCGTATGAATATTCGCTCGCATGGAAGGTGCTATGAGTGCATCTGAACCCCCATTTCGGCGAAGGAATAAATAACCATTGTCATCGATGTAGTTCACAAACCAGGAAATTTCATCGGCATGGGCCTCGATGACAACCTTATATTTTTGACCCGGATTAATCACGCCTACAGCCGTTCCGTATGTATCGATGATTTTTTCATCAATGTAGGGTTTTAGGTAGTCCAACCAAATTTGTTGGCCCGAAGACTCAAAGCCGGTAGGAGAGGCATTATTTAAATAGGTGTATAAGAATTCGTTGGCTGTGTTCGACATGTTGAATAGTTTTTTAATGCTGCAAATTACAAAACTTTATAGATGAATTTTGTATAAATTCAGTTCAAAATCTAAGGTAAATCTATGGATTAAACGATTAAAATCGTATTTTTGGTCGGTTTTCATGGAAACATGTTTAAAAAAATAGATTGATGAAGAAAATAGCTGTATTTACCTCAGGTGGTGATGCTCCCGGAATGAATGCTTGTATTCGTGCGATCGTGCGCGGAGCGGCATATCATGGAGTAGAAGTTTATGGAATTGTTCGTGGATATAACGGGATGATCAAGGGGGATATTATTCCATTGAATTCGCAGTCGGTGAGTAATATCATCCAACGAGGTGGTACGATTTTAAAATCGGCTCGTTCCAAAGAATTTATGACCACAGAAGGTCGCCAAAAGGCATATGATAAATTACAAGAGTTCGGAATTGAGGGCTTAGTAGCCATCGGAGGTAATGGAACATTTACGGGTGCCGAGATTTTTTACAATGAATTTAAAATTCCAACGGTAGGTGCTCCGGGTACAATTGACAATGATTTGTACGGTACTGACTATACGATCGGATATGATACGGCGGTGAATACAGCCTTAGATGCGATTGATAAGATTCGTGATACAGCGGATTCTCATGATCGTGTGTTTTTTATTGAAGTAATGGGTCGTGATTCGGGTTATATTGCAGTTCAATGCGGTATAGCGGGTGGTGCTGAAGCATTAATGATTCCCGAGAATTTAACGCCGGTAGATGATATCGTTACGATTTTGAATAATGGATTTGCGAAGCAAAAATCATCTTCGATTGTGGTCGTTGCGGAGGGGGATGA
>JBDKFF010000228.1:0-10148 GCA_039798865.1 Bacteroidota bacterium | reverse complement strand
AAGCGTTTTGTATTTCAAGATAGTCCACAAACCGATAAGGTTTTGGATGCCTACCTGCGGAAACATCTAGGGACGCATTATAAAAATCAATTGCAAACGCCTTATCGCTATTTGGGCTGGGAGGCTGTCAAAGATGTCATTTGGGTCTATGTGGAGATTCCTACGGAACAATCTTTGAGCGGGACGTATTGGGAGAATAGTTTATTGGCCGATACGTTTCCTGATCAAACCAATCTTTTCCATGTAGCGCGCGGTGATCAAAAACGCTCCTATTTGTTTCAATCAACCAAATGGATTCAAGTATTTGAATAGGGCTAGTCTGCCAAAAGGTCATTTGGCATGAAATTTGATTAATGGTCCATACTTTTAGCATAAGACTACGAGGGGAATTTTATAAATTGTGTGTATGAATAATTCAAACGACCTTTTTAAGCATTTGAGATTGTCGGACATGTCCGACTTCGAGAATATTGAATTGATCCCAATTGGATCAGAGGGGATGGGTAGTGATGACAAAATGGGCGTTTTGTCAGAGGAGTTGCCGATTTTACCTATTCGGAATATTGTTTTGTTTCCAGGAATGGTGATACCGATCACGGTGAGTCGGCAGAAATCCGTGCGATTAGTGAAAAAAGCGTATAAAGGCGATCGAACGATTGGGGTATTGGCGCAAGCGAATCATTCCAAAGAGGAGCCTTTACCAGAAGATTTATATAAGATTGGAACGGTTGGACACATTGTAAAAATGTTCGTCCTTCCGGGAGGAAATACAACGATTATCGTTCAGGGCCGTAAGCGTTTTGAGGTAAAGGAATACATCAAAACGGAGCCGAATCTCATTGCCAGCGTACGATATCTGGAGGATACTTTTCCAAAGAAATTGAATCGGGAGAATAAGGCCTTGATTTCTACCTTAAAGGAAAATGCCTCAAAAATCTTAAGTCTTAATCCGGAGATACCCCGGGAGGTTCAGATTGCCTTGGATAATATTGAGTCACCATCGTATTTGGTGCACTTTTTGTCTTCCAATGTGAATGCGGAATTGCCTGAAAAGCAAGCGTTGCTTGAGCAATTAAATGGTTTGGAGCAGGCAACATCGTTGTTGGAACATATGATGAAGGACATTCAGCTCTTGGAGTTGAAGCGTGAAATTCAGAGTAAAGCTTCGAGTGACATTGATCAGCAGCAAAGGGATTATTACATCCGCCAACAAATTAAAGTTCTCCAAGAAGAGCTCGGGGTAGAAAGTCCAGAGCAGGAATTGGATGGGTTGCGGGCACGTGCGGCGAAGAAAAACTGGTCGAAGGATGTTAATGATTTCTTCCAAAAAGAATTGAGCAAATTGCAACGTACGAATTCGATGTCGCCTGAATATCCGATGCTGATGAATTACGTAGAATTATTGGTCGACTTGCCTTGGGGTGAATATTCGAAGGATAATTTCGATTTGATCAAGGCGAAGAAGGTCTTGGATGCGGATCACTTTGGATTGGAAAAAGTGAAGGAGCGCATCATTGAATACTTAGCCGTTCTGAAGATGAAGGGTGACATGAAGGCTCCGATTCTCTGTCTATACGGCCCTCCGGGGGTTGGTAAAACATCCTTGGGGCGTTCGATCGCCAAGGCTTTGGGACGTAAATATGTGCGCATGGCTTTGGGTGGTTTGCGAGATGAAGCGGAAATTCGCGGACATCGCAAAACCTATATTGGTGCGATGCCTGGGAAGGTCATTCAAAATATTAAAAAAGCGGGTTCGTCCAATCCTGTATTTATCTTAGATGAAATCGACAAGGTAGGCGCGGATCACCGAGGAGATCCATCATCGGCCTTGTTGGAAGTATTGGATCCGGAGCAAAACAATAGCTTCTTGGATAATTACATGGAGGTCGAATACGACTTATCCCGTGTCATGTTCGTTGCAACTGCCAATAACTTAGATACCATTCACCCTGCCTTGCGAGACCGGATGGAGATTATTGAGGTGAGTGGCTATACGATGGAAGAGAAGGTTCAAATTGCGAAGAAGCATTTGTTGCCAAAACAGAAATTAGAGCATGGATTAGATAAAGTTGCCTTTACGATGACCGATGCCGCCATTCAAAAGGTGGTGGAAGGTTATACCCGAGAATCGGGTGTGCGTAAATTAGAACAAGAAATCGGTCGAGTAGTTCGTAAGATGACCAAATCGATTGCCATCGGTGAGGAGTATCCTGCTAAGATTCAGCCGGCAGATGTTGTTCGTATGTTGGGCCAAGAGATTTTTGATAAGGACGCCTACGAAAGTAATGAATACGCCGGTGTAGTGACAGGCTTGGCCTGGACGCCCGTGGGTGGAGATATTTTATTCATCGAGACTTTGTTGAACCGTGGCAAAGGCCAATTGACTTTATCGGGCCAATTGGGTGATGTCATGAAAGAGTCCGCGATGGCCGCTTTGAGTTTCTTGAAGGCGCATTCGGATGATTATAAAATCGACTACCGTATTTTTGATCAGTACAATCTTCACATTCACGTACCTGCGGGTGCGGTGCCTAAGGATGGCCCTTCGGCTGGGATTACGATGTTGACAGCGATTGCATCGGCATTAACCCAGCGAAAAGTGAAGGCCAATTTAGCCATGACGGGAGAGATTACCTTGCGAGGTAAGGTCTTGCCGGTGGGTGGAATTAAGGAGAAGATTTTGGCAGCGAAGCGCGCGGGAATTAAAGAGATTATTATGTGCCACAAAAATCAAAAGGATGTGGAGGAGATTGAGGCACATTATATTTCAGATTTAAAATTCCATTACGTGGAACATGCGACGGAGGTGCTGGCTATTGCCTTGTTGGATCAGCAGGTGAAAAATCCGGTAAAGTTTGTTTTTCAGGAAGAGGCTAAGGCGAGTACGTCGGCCGACTGATAAACAATATCCCCCATTTCTAGACAATATTGAATCATTTTAGCTGCCTCTGCTTGTGTTAATGGGCGGAGGCATTCTGTTAAATCCTGGAGGCTCATCGCTCCGTTTTTCAAATAGTTCAGAATCAATTGTCGCTCTTTCTCCATTCCTTCTGGATAGGCCTTTCCACTTGATTCTTTTTTTCGTTGGATGCAAAGGTCGCAAATGCCACAATTTGCTTGGTCGGACTCCCCGAAATAAGCCGTGATTAAGCGGTTTCGACACGTATTTTTCGCGCGAACATAGGTCTCGATGGCCTTAATTTTGCTTTGACTTCGTTCCTTTTTCTTGAGGTACTCGCTCCAAATGATGGGAAGATTTTCCGTGTTAGCCCGCGGAGTAAGCAATGTCAACTTGGGTAGCCCGGATTGTTTCTCGTATTCCAGAATTTCGAATTTCGCGAGTAGGTTTAGGATGCGCTCGACATCTGCCAAAGGCATCTTGATGAGCTGGCTAATATTGACCTCTGAGATGGAAATGAACTGTGTGTAGAGATTTCCGCCATAGTGTCTTAGGAGGAATTTGATGAAAGTTTCGAATTTTTCGTTTCGAATCATGAAATCGTATACCTCGGCAGCTGTGGCTTGAATGCGGATTTTGGAGGGATTTTGGAAGGCATCATTTAAAATCAGGAGGCCTTCGCTTTCCAAAGTCTTAATGGCGAAATAGGTTTCTGAGGCAGGTAATTGAAAACGCCTCGCCATTTCGGTCCAGTCAAAATCATAGGTCGTTAACTCCCCGCTTCCCTCGGCAATTTGCAGGTAGTTGCTTATCACTTGATAGGTTTTGCGAAGTGTTTCTGGTGTGGGAAAGGTCTTTTCCCAATTGGCCTGCAGGTCAATGATGTCCTGCTCTTCCACCAAAATAACCGCATAGGCTTTCTTTTCGTCTCGTCCGGCCCGACCCGCTTCTTGGTAATATGCCTCCAAGGTATCGGGTAAATCCAAGTGCACGACCAGGCGAACATCAGGTTTGTCGATACCCATCCCAAAGGCATTGGTTGCCACGATGCAATCCATCTTATTGTTAATCCAATCTTGCTGTTTTTGTGTGCGCAGTTCGGTGCTTAAGCCGGCATGGTAGAAATCGGCCTGAATGCCACTTTCTCCTAACAGCTTAGCGATTTCTTGTGTTTTCCGACGATTTCTTGCGTATACGATGGATGTTCCTCCGACCTTCTTAATCATCTGAATGAGTTGAGGGTCTTTGTTTTCTTCCCAGCGACAGGAGTATGACAGGTTGGCACGCGTAAAACTTTTTTGAAAGACTTGGGCATTTTTGAGCCCCAATTTTTCGATGATGTCGGCTTTGACTTCCTGGTTCGCGGAGGCGGTCAAGGCGATGCAAGGTACGCCTGGTAGGATGTCTCGGAATTGTTGGATTTCGAGGTAGGGCGGTCGGAAATCATAACCCCACTGCGAAATGCAATGCGCTTCGTCGACGGCTAATAATGAGATATTCATTTGCTTGGCACGTTCAATGACCAAGTCGGTTTTGAGTCGTTCGGGGGAGAGGTACAGAAACTTCACCTGTCCGTAGATGCAATTATCGAGCGCGATGTCGATTTGTTTTTTAGACATGCCGGAATAGATGGCGATGGCTGGGATTCCTCTTTTGGTGAGTTGGTCCACCTGATCTTGCATCAGCGCGATCAAGGGAGTAATCACAATACAAATGCCATCTAAGGCTAGTGCCGGGACTTGAAAGCAAATGGATTTTCCGCCACCGGTGGGGAGTAGTGCTAGGGTATCTCTTTTTTGAAGGACAGCTTGGATAATCTCCTCTTGCAAGGGACGGAAGCTTGAGTGTCCCCAGTGTTGTTGCAATATGTGATGGATATCCTGCATGTTCATTCAAATCTACCAAAATTTGGCCGAAGGATAAAAAGTAGGTTCATGTAGCCTTGATAATTTTAAAATAATCGCCGGGAATTGCGGGATAATTCAAGTCAACGTGTATTTTTGATTCTTTCAAAAAACGCGCATTATGTTGACAGCATCTGATTTATTGCAATTATCTGCACGGGGTATCCGTCCGGAGGAGGTTCACCAACAAGTCGATTATTTTAAGCAGGGCTTCCCTTGGATGTCTTTGGAGAAATCTGCGACGGTGGGGGATGGGATTGTTCGTTTTTCGGAGGCGGATTTGGCGTCTCATGTGGAGCGTTTTGAGTCTCGACGGTCGTCCTTGAATTTATTGAAAATGGTTCCGGCCTCGGGTGCGGCGACGCGTATGTTTAAATCCTTGTTTGAATATATTTCATCGGGTACGCCGAACAAGGAGACGGATTTGTTTTTTGATCAATTGGATTCGTTTGCATTCTATGAGGAGTTGAGGTCACATGTGGCGGAAGGGGCTGATGAGGTGACGGTGTTGAAACAGCTATTGGGAGCATCGGGTATGGAATATGGGTCTTTGCCAAAGGGTTTATTGAAGTTTCATCGTTATCCTTCTGGTGCGCGGACGCCGTTGGAGGAACATTTGGTGGAGGCAGCGGCGTATGCTTCGGATGGTCAATTAGCCCGGTTGCACTTTACGGTTTCTCCGGAACATCGAGGTCGATTTGAGAAACTGGTGGATGAATTGGTTCCCGTTTGGTCTGCCCATTTTGGTATCAAATTTGAAGTTACTTTTTCGGAACAAAAACCCGCGACGGATACGGTGGCGGTGAACATGGATAATACGCTTTTCCGGGAGCCAGATGGATCCTTGTTGTTCCGTCCGGCGGGGCACGGGGCGTTGCTGGAGAACTTGAATGATTTATCTGCGGATATCATTTTCATTAAGAATATCGATAATGTGGTGCCGGATCATTTGAAACCGATCACGGTGGAGTATAAGAAGGCGCTTGCGGGATTACTATTGTGGTTGCTAGAGGGAATCGAGTATTTGGAGATGCGCCTTCGTGGAGAGTTGTCGGCGGGTTTGATTGAGGAAGCATGTTTGGAATTGAAGACCTATTTGGGATTTGAGGTGGCGGCTGATTTTGCGCATTTGAGTTTGGAGGCGCAGGCGGTGGAGTTGTTGCGGATATTGGCACGTCCTACTCGGGTTTGTGGGGTGGTGAAGAATACGGGTGAGCCGGGAGGAGGCCCTTTTTGGTGTCAGGATACGGTGGGGAATTTGACTTTGCAATTGGTGGAGTCGGCGCAGGTGGATATGTCAAATTCGGAACAAAAGGCCTTGTTTGGAGCGGCGACGCATTTTAATCCGGTGGATTTGGTTTGTGCGACGCGGGGATGTGATTTGCGGGAGTATCGCGATATGATGACGGGATTTATCACAGAAAAGACGAAGGATGGTAAGTCCTTAAAGGCACAGGAATTGCCCGGTTTATGGAATGGAGCGATGGCGCATTGGAATACGCTGTTTGTGGAGGTCCCATTGGAAACCTTCAATCCCGTGAAAACGGTAACGGATTTATTGCGCCCGGCGCATCAAAATGGATAGGGTTTTTCTCTTTGTAAAAAATCCCTAATTTTGCACCTCTTCCAGCAGATTTTGAAGGAAGTATATAAATGCTTGATTACAAAAACCTTGCCCGTTTTACAGGCAAGGTTTTTTATTTATCAGGGTATTGGTAATATTTATCAAGTAGGATTTATTAATTCTAGGCTTTCTAAAGTAGTTTTAAGAGCAGAGGAGTTTTTCCAATCTCGCGGTTGAAATAAATCGAAAAAAGATTAATTATGGCATTAGAGCAAACATGGCGGTGGTTTGGGCCGAATGACCCCGTTAAATTATCGGATGTGCGTCAAGCGGGCGCGACAGGTATTGTGAGTGCGTTGCACCAAATCCCCAATGGTCAGGTATGGGAAGTGGCGGATATCTTGGAACGCAAGGCCATGATCGAAGCGGCGGGTTTGACCTGGTCGGTGATTGAAAGTATTCCGATTCATGAAGATATTAAGACGCGTTCTGGGAACTATGTCAAGTACATAGCGAACTATCAGCAGTCTATCCGGAATGTTGCGAAGGCGGGATTGGATTTGGTATGCTATAATTTCATGCCGATATTGGATTGGACGCGTACGGATTTGGATTATCGTTTTCCGGATGGAAGTACGGGCTTGCGCTTTGATGCGGCTGAATTCTGTGCATTTGAATTGTTTTTATTGAAGCGTCCGGGGGCGGAGCAACATTACACGCAGGAACAGATTGCGCGTGCGGAGGCTTGGTTTAAGGGGTCATCGCAAGCGCAGCAGGAGAAATTGATTCGTAATATTATTGCGGGCCTACCGGGTTCGGAGGAGAGTTTCACGTTGAAGTCTTTTCAGGAGGCCTTAGATACCTATCAGCATGTGGGCGAGCAGGAATTGCGCGAACACTTATATGAGTTTATTCGCGCGATCGCTCCGGTCGCGGAGGAAGAAGGGGTGAATTTATCGATTCATCCGGATGATCCTCCATATCCGATTTTGGGCTTGCCACGTGTGGTGAGTACGGAAAGTGATGCGGTTCAGTTGCTGAATGCCTATGAGAGTAATGCGAATGGATTGTGTTTTTGCACGGGGAGTTATGGCGTTCGGGCCGACAATGATTTAGTGGGGATGGTGGAGCGTTTGGGTCATCGTTTTAATTTTATCCACTTGCGTGCAACGCGCCGGGATGAGTTTGGGAATTTTCATGAGGCGGATCACTTGGATGGGGATGTGGATATGTTTGGGGTGATGAAGGGCTTGGTCATGGAGCAACGTAAACGAATCGCTGCGGGTAGAAAAGATTATCGATTGCCGTTCCGTCCGGATCACGGCCATCGGATGTTGGACGATTTACAAGAAGGCAAGAAAACGAATCCAGGTTATACGGCGATTGGTCGTTTGCGTGGATTGGCGGAATTGCGGGGATTGGAGATGGGGATTGAAGGCTTCTTGAAATAATTTTCCGTCAAACCGTTTTGTTTTCTCTTTCTTATTGTTAAATTTGCACCCCCATTGGTGTGGGATAACTCTATTCAATTGAGTTTACTGCGCTTAACAAGGGATTAAATGAATTTATAATTAAACAGGTAATTACGCTAAAATGCCAACTATTCAGCAATTAGTGCGCAAGGGACGTGAGCAAATGACTTGGAAATCTAAGTCACCTGCTTTGGATTCTTGTCCACAAAGAAGAGGAGTTTGTACTCGTGTATACACGACGACTCCAAAGAAACCAAACTCAGCGATGCGTAAAGTAGCGCGTGTACGTTTGACAAACCAAAAAGAGGTGAATGCCTACATTCCAGGTGAGGGTCACAACTTGCAAGAGCACTCGATCGTATTGATCCGTGGTGGTCGTGTGAAAGACTTACCAGGGGTTCGTTACCACATTATTCGTGGAGCATTGGATACTGCCGGTGTAACTGGTCGTTTACAGTCTCGTTCGAAATATGGTGCGAAGCGTCCAAAACCAGGACAAGCAGCTCCAACAGGTAAGAAGAAATAATTATTAACAGAAAGATCCAGTATGCTTCGTTAAGGCAGAAGGTTGGGTCGAAATTAAAAAACTAACAACATGAGAAAGGCGAAACCAAAAAAGCGCTACGTATTACCAGATCCTAAATTTAAGGATGTATTAGTAACTAAGTTTGTAAACAACTTGATGTACGACGGAAAGAAGTCAACAGCATTCACCATTTTTTATGATGCGTTGGATAAGGTTGAGGAGCGTACGAAAGAGAACGGTTTAGAGACTTGGAAAAAAGCATTAAACAATGTGATGCCATCTGTCGAGGTTAAGAGCCGTCGTGTGGGTGGTGCAAACTTCCAGGTACCAACAGAAGTACGCGCTGAACGTAAAGTTTCATTGGGAATGAAGTGGTTAATTGGTTATGCACGTAAGCGTGGTGACAAAACAATGATGGATCGTTTAGCGAATGAAATCATTGCAGCATCGAAAGGTGAGGGAGCAGCTGTGAAGAAGAAAGATGATACGCACAGAATGGCGGAGGCGAACAAAGCGTTCTCGCACTTCCGTTTCTAATTCGATTGAATTATTTCAAAAGGCTGTCCAGCAATGGGCAGCCTTTTTTTGTAGGCAATAAGTAGTTAATCGATTGGTTTAGTGGAGTATTTGTAAAAAATTAGTAGTTTTGATTAACAATCAACCAAACTATGATTTCTAAGAAGGCAAAATACGCGTTAAAGGCATTGAAGGTTTTAGCTCAGGCGTATGAGAAGGGGCCCTTATTGATTTCGCACATAGCGGAGTCGGAGCATATTCCTAAGAAATTTCTAGAGGCCATCTTATTGGAATTGCGGAACCATGGGGTTTTGCAGAGCCAGAAGGGCAAGGGAGGCGGATATTATTTGCGTGTTCCACCGAGTGAGGTAACTTTTGCCAAAATTATTCGCATTGTAGATGGGCCCATTGCGCCGGCACTTTGTGTATCCTTGCATTTTTATGGTAAATGCGATGATTGTGCAGATGAGGAGACATGCCAATTGCGAACGGTATTAGCCAAATGGCGGGATGCCAACCTATCGGTTTTAGAAAAGACAACCTTGGAGGAGCTTATTTAAGCTCCTTTTTTTATTCGTATAGGTAGTCGAGGTTTTTCATTTTAAAATCCTCGGGATCTAGTTCGAGGAATTCTTCCCAGAATGGATTTTCGGGAACGGCAGCTTTGCAGATGATCGGAGTTTTCTTGATCGGATGGATGAAGTACAAGCGGCGGGCGTGTAGATTGATGCTCGCGTCTGGATTGGCTTTATCGTAACCGTATTTAATGTCGCCGCGGATGGGGCATCCCAACGAAGCTAATTGCACACGAATTTGGTGTGGTCTGCCGGTGATGGGTTCCACTTCGACGAGGTAGTGCAGGTTGATTTTTCCTAACACTTTGTAGTTGAGTTCGGCTTTAAGCGCTTTGCCTTCGGGATAGTCGTAGGCGGTGGTGGTGTTCTTTGCCTCGTTTTTTAAAAGCCAATGGGTTAATTTTCCTTTTTCAGGGTAGGGCTTTTTACGGGTTACGGCCCAATAGGTTTTTTGGATGTCGCGTTTGCGGAACATTTCCATCATGCGCTCGAGGGCTTTGGACGTGCGGGCAAAGATCACGAGTCCGCTAACGGGGCGATCGAGCCGGTGAACGGGATGTAAGAATACTGCGCCGGGTTTTTGGTATTTTTCTTTGATGTAGTCTTTCAAGACATCGGTCAATGTTACGTCGCCTGTGCTGTCGCCTTGCACGAGGATACCTGCCCTTTTATTCACGATAAGGAGGTGATTG
>JBDKFF010000227.1:0-10030 GCA_039798865.1 Bacteroidota bacterium | reverse complement strand
CGGATTTCCAATATCCAAACCAACTCTTGGCATATTCTTGGCACAAACAGAAAATCGCATGTAAAACACTTGATGAAATATGTCCAAAAAACACATAACCCTCTCATGGGACTCGAACCACAAAAATCGTTGAATAGAGGAAATATGGATGGATTTTAAACGAAAAAAGTCACTATTTCTAGTGACTTTCTTGTTTGCTCCCTCTCCTGGGCTCGAACCAGGGACCCCATGATTAACAGTCATGTGCTCTAACCAACTGAGCTAAGAAGGAATTTTGTTCCTATTGGGACTGCAAAAATAGGGGGCTAATTCATTAAATGCAAGATAGCCCCCTCTTTTTTTTCAAATTTATTTCTTTTCCGCCTTTTTAGCGTCCTTTTTCTTAACCACTTCGCCGTCCTTCAACTTCTTCGCTACCGTCGCATAAGGACCCGAGATGATCTCCTGGCCTTCCTTCAAGCCCGAAATAATCTCAATGTTCTCAAAGTCGGAAATACCCGTCTTCACCACAACCTGCTTCGCCTTTCCTTTCTCCTCCACAAAGACTACTTCTTTGATACTCTCCTTGCGTTTCTTCGCCGCGTTAGCATCCTCTTGTGTCGTCACCGTTGAGCCCTCAGATGGCTTCTCTTCGCCTTCCTTCGCCTCCGCCGGAGCATTTAGATCACGTGTAGTTACTGCTGATAAAGGCACCGTCAAGATATTCGATTTTGTATTCGTCAAAATCTCCACTGAAGCCGTCATGCCCGGCTTCAAGGGATACGACAATTTACCCTTAATCAAGTCCGCATAGGAGCTACGCAACACACGAATCTTCACCTCAAATTCCGTTACCGCATCCGTCGTCACCGAAGTTGCCGTTCCCGATGAATTCGCCGAACTCGCCACCTCATAAACGACGCCCTTAAATTTACGCTCAGACGAAGAAAAAGCATCCACATCAATCAATACCGTATCGCCCAAACTCACCCGCGTAATATCATTCTCATTCACATTCACACGAACCTCCATGTTGTTCAAATTCGCAATGCGCAACATCTCCGTTCCCGCCATCTGCGACGTTCCTACCACACGCTCACCCAGTTCCACATTCAACTTCGAAATAATCCCACTCTGAGGAGCATAAATCGTCGTTTTCGTCAAGTTGGTCTTTGCTTCTTTAAACGCCGCCTCCGCAGATTTAACGTTAAAGTTCGCTGCCTTCACATTCGCCTTCGCCGCCTCCAAATCTTGTTTGGCGACTAAATAGGCCGACTGGAATTGATCGAAATCCGCATCGGAAATGACCTTATCCTTATGTAAACGACTGTTCCGATCAAAGTCAATTTTTGCCTTGCTTAAACGCGCCTCGCTCTGTGCCAGCACCGCCTTGCTCTGCTCCGAACCCGCCTTCTGGGCGTTTACCTGCGCCTCCGCACGTGCTAACAAGGACACGTAATTGTCCGGACGAATCTTCAACAATTCCTGACCCGCTACCACGGAATCCCCTTCCGCCACATTCAAGGACACAATCTCCCCCGAAACGTCCGGCGATACCTTCACCTCAACCTCCGGCTGAATCTTACCCGATGCCGAAACCTTCTCCACGATCGTTCCTTTCTGCACCTTGGCATACTCCACCTCCGTCGGCTCCTCTTTCCCGATCCACTCCATCTTCTTCGCCAAAGCCAATCCTCCAAAAATCAATACCACCGCCCCAGCAATGATAAGATACGTTTTTTTGTTATTCATAAGTACTAATTTTTAGTCGCTAGTCACTAGTCGACAGTCTGTATATTTTAAATTCTTAATCTCTTCTCAATTACTCTTAACTCTTCGTTTTTAGTTCTTACCTCTAAAAAGTCAAACTCTTCCCCTGGTAGTAATCCAAAATCTTCGTCCGAAACACAAAATCATATTTCACCTGAATCAACGCCAAACGCGCCTTATCCAAATTCGTCTTCTGTAAATTATAGCTCACAAAATCAATCGTTCCCGCATTAAACCGACTCTCAGACGCCCGGAAGCTTTCCTCCAATGCCGAAACCTGTTGTGCAGAGGCCTCATACTTATTCGCGGCATTCAACATGTTCACATAGGCCTGTTCAATGTTTTGACGCAAAGTCAAACGCGCCCGATCCGCCTCAATCTCCGCATTCTGCTTCTGCAAGCCCGCCTGCATAATCCGTGTACGATTCGAATAACGTGTAAAAATCGGAATATTTAAATTCAACGAAACCACCTTGTTTTGCGTATTGTTCAATTGATCAAAATAACCCACCGTAGCTCCCTCGCCATACTTAGGCTGAACCGTAGACACCGGATAAGTCGTTCCACCAATCGCCACCGTTCCCAAATTCACCGTCTGCGTTCCCAATAATTCGATAGAACGCAAGGCGTTTGATTGGTTCGCTGACCAGCTGCCATTCAAAGACAACGTAGGCAAACGAAACGCCTTCGCCACATCCACACTCTTCGCCGCACCTTGAACGCGGAAATCTGCCGCACGCACCAAGGGTTGAATTTCGAGCGCTTTGGTGTAAATCTCATTCACCGACAAATCATACGACTTCGAAGATGGCACCGGCACCTGAATTCGCTGCAATTCAAAGGCCTTAATATTCGAATCATTTAACAATTGTTGCAAAGTCAATTTGTTGATGTCCAAGGTACTTTGGAACGACACGACATTGGATTCCTCATTCGCCAACTGCGCCTTTAGGTCCAAGACATTCGAAACGGGTAGGGTTCCCGCTGTCACCAATTTCTGCGTGCGATCGATTTGCAATTTGGTGATTTCAGTCTGCGCTTTCGCAATCGAAAGCTGGTCCTCCGCATTTAAAATAGACAAATACGAAAGCACAACCTGCAAAGCAATGTTCTCGCGCATCGACAATAAATCCTGCTGCGTTGCCTTCAAAGCAAACTCATTCTGTAAAATACTGTTACGCAATTGACCCCCATTAAATAGCGTCACATTCGCATTCAAACCCACGTTATTGTAATTGATGTTACGCGAATCAAATCCGTTGGTAAATGGATTCAAGGAACGACCAAAACTCGCCGCCTGATTGATATTTCCCCCCAAAGATGGTAATTGGTTGTACTTCGCTTGTTGGTAAGTCAACTCCGCATTCTTCAAACTCACTTCATAAGACTTAACCGTCAAATTGTGCTGAAGCGCGATGTCAACCGCCTGGCTTAAGCTCAAGTGCTGAACCTGCGCATTTCCCTGAATCGCAGTCTGCGCAAGGGCGCCCCAAGACATTCCAGTCAACAAGGCAAATGAAAGATATTTTTTAATAGACATAGGCGTCGATAGAATTAGTTCACAATAATACACAAATGCCCGTTTAGCCAAATGAATTTTTGGATAAACGGCAAGAGTCGCTGATAAAATCCGAGATTACTGCACCACGGGAAAACGCCTTTTGGCCTCCGCTCTTGAAAAAGCATTAAAATGCCACCATTCAAATTCAATGCGCATAAATCCTGCCGTTTGCATCGCATCGCGTAAAATTAGGCGGTTTTGATAGGCGGTTTGACTTAATTTGCCGGCCGCCAAAAGAGCCTTTTCCTTAGATGGGTAGGCCAAATCCCCAAAGAAATCGAATTTTGTTCCCATATCTAAGGGCTTTCCCTGTGCGTCCGCAACGGTTAGGTCCAATGCAGATCCATAATTATGGATGGAGTGTTCCTTCGGATTGGCCACATATTTTTGTCGTTCTGCCGGCTTATATTGCGTCAATGTGTTCCACAAAATCCACTGAATGGATAGGGGGCGCGCCGCATCGTAAATCAATAAATGATACCCTGGGTGTTTCTTTTCCAAGGCAGCCTGTGCCTTCTTCAGCATAGCCAAAACCGGCTTTTGCACATAGGCATGTTGGAGACAACCATAAACGTCCTTGCCCATGAAATTATCGGCCGTCGCATATTTCAATTCCACCATGACTCCCGGGGCGTTCGATGTGACTTCCAGGAGCCCTTGCTTTTGCATGGCAAGCTCATAGGAGCAATTCGTTTTTTGAGCCCAAGCGGCGTAGGAGAGGAGCAGAAGGAATAGGGTGCGCATATAAATCAGAGATTTTCCCTAAATTTAACCAAATTTCCTCGACCCTATGGCATTAAACTGGATTTGGTTTTTATTCTTCGGGGTGGCCTTTGTGGTCGCCATTATTCAATACCTTTTCTTCGGCAATGCGGAAATTTTCAAAATTCTCGTCGACGGAATGTTCGACTCTGCCGAAATCGCCGTGATGAAAATCGCCCTACCGCTCGCCGGTGTCATGACTTTTTTCATGGGTATCTTGCAAGTGGGGGAGAAGGCGGGTGCCATTCAGTTTTTGGCGCGGCGCATTGGTCCATTTTTCTCACGCTTATTTCCCGAGATTCCCAAAGACCACCCCGTTCATGGGCAAATGATCATGAACTTTTCCGCGAATTTACTGGGCTTGGATAATGCCGCAACACCCTTTGGTTTAAAGGCGATGCAGAGTTTGCAAGACGTAAATCCCGACAAAGAGACTGCGTCAAATTCCCAAATTATGTTCTTGGTTCTACACTCCGCAGGACCCGTCTTGATTCCCTTGAGTATCATGGCCCAGCGGGCCATTTATGGCGCACAAGATGCGTCCGATATCTTTATTCCTTGCCTCATGGCAACCTATGCCACAACGATTACTGGGTTAATCTTTGTCGCGATCAAACAAAAAATCAACTTGTTGGAGCCCACGCTATTCGCCTGGCTCGCCGGCCTTACGGCCTTCTTAGGTGCAGTCTTGTGGTATTTTAGCTCCTTGTCCAAGGAGGCGATTGAAATGCAATCCAAGGTCATCTCAAACGGGATTTTATTCCTATTGATTTTCTCGTTTATCGCCGCAGCCATGCGCAAGAAAATCGATATTTTTGGAACCTTTGTAGAAGGCGCCAAAGGCGGTTTCGAAACTTCGGTGAAAATTATTCCCTACCTCGTAGGGATGCTGGTGGCTATTTCCTGCCTACGAAATTCGGGGGTGTTAGGCTATATGGTGGACGGAATTAAATACGTGGTAGATTTATCGGGCATCGATAATCGCTGGGTGGATGCCATGCCAACGGCCTTATTGCATCCCGTGAGTGGTAGTGGATCGCGTGCCATGATGATTGATACGATGAAGACCTTCGGGTCCGATTCTTTTGTGGGCCGATTGTCTTGTGTTTTCCAGGGCTCTGCCGAAACGGTTTTATATGTGGTCGCCTTGTACTTTGGTTCGGTACAGGTACGCAATATTCGTTATACTTTGTGGGCTGGATTGTTCGCAGATTTTGTCGGTATCGCGACTGCGATTTGGGTCAGCTATTTGTTTTTCGGCTAGTTTAACGGAATAAGAACAGACACATTTCCGCCAATAACCTGAGGCGTCCAAAGCCCACGATCAGCGCCGATCGATGCTTTTAGCTGCGCATTATATCCTAGAATTTGTACGGGACGTTGCCATTGAACGGCCCCCGAAAATTGTCTTTTGGCAGGATTAATCACCGAAGAATAGGTACCAAAAGCATTTGACATTGATCCGCGAATTAAAAATGCATTTTCGCCTAGCTTGGCTTCTATTCCGACGTAAAACGACTCCACGCGGTTATTATCAAAATACGTGAGATCTGTATTGGTTAAATCGGTCTCCGAATCCAGCGTCATCAAGGGGGTTCCCAAACCTCTTCCTGCATAGGTCCAACCGTCTCGATAAACACTGCTGTTGAAATAATTATCTAATCCGCGATTAACATCCGAATCATTAAATATTGTTCCTCCCTGCGATGTGGTATTTAAATACTCCAACACCACTTTGGTTAAACCTTGTTTCGCCTTTCGCGTAAAGGAAATCCCGTGCAAACCATCCGTAATGTTGTTCCCGTAGTACAAGGAGCCGTCCTCGTAAACACTTTGGCGGTAAAAAAAGATTTTGGCTTTTGACCAATCAATCTCCATGCCCACATCCACAGATCCCAAGTGATTCCCCAAGCGATTCCAACCGTCATTGATTCCGTATTTTGCGGTATCGCCGCCGACAGTATTCATACTCCTACCGGTAATCATATAAAAATATTCTTTCACCCCAGTGGCAATTTTTCCATTCTTCGCTGACACATTCCCTGGGTCAGCATATTTAAGCGTTCCGCCCCATTGAACCTGGTGATTAAACCCCCCATAGAATTTAAACAACCAGTTCGGTTTACCTAAACGACCATAAAATGACTTTTGGTGTAAGTAAATATCGGCCACATCGCTTCGTTGATTATCAAACCAGCCGTGCGCATAGTTTCCCTTGAATCCCACAATCCCTTTTACGAATTTTGGCGCCCAATAATCATTTACGACTAAATTAATCATGGGCATAGGTAGGGCGTTTCCGGACCAAATGTAGGAGCCCGAACTAAGTGTTGAATCCGCCAATCCTTGTATTTGCTTTTTTCGTCCAGCCTGCAATTCGAATATGCCCAATTTCCCTTTCAGGTAAGCCTCTTGCAACAAAACATCCGCCTTCGTTTCCGTTAAATTAACCAACGCACGAACGCCAAAACCCCAGCTCATTCGCTTATTTACTTGTGTAAATCCACTCCAAGAAACAGCTGCCGTGCCGTAGTTTTCCTTCGTAGGAACGGCGCCATATTGATTTGCGCGCAACCAAAACGGAGCATACGTATCGGAATTCAATCCCATGCCCAACTCTAAACTAGGGACAGATTTATCTTGCGACAAAGCACCGAAGGCCAACAAAGAAAATAGTACTACCGCGCGAAAACGCATGAATTTGATTTTAGGAATGCAAAATACAAAAAAGCGCTAAGAGATTTCTTAAATGTTGTATGCTAATATTTCAAAATTAATACCCCTAGGCTTAAGCCTAGGGGTCCCCAGATTAAAATCTGGGGCTAAAATACAGGAAAACTACTCCACCCGCGCGACCAGCTCAAAACCTAAGGAATCAATGCGCAAACGAACCTCGTGGCGATTTTTAACACCCACGACTTCCGCCTTTTGGCCTTTTAATGCCCCGGCGTCGATCGTAATAAAATCCCCAACTTGTAGGGTATTTCCAAAGACCTCGACGGCCGCATGTTCCGATAAAAACTGTTGGATAGCTAAAATTTCGTCGTCCTGAATAACCGCAGGCTTGTTTAACCAATACACGAAATTAACGACACCAAGTGTCCGACGAACAATCGAACCTTGTTGGTCAAGATCAATGTTAACAAAAACATAGGAACGAAATAGGGGCTCTTCGGTGATTTTTTTTCGGTCCGACCACTGTTTTTCGCGCTTGTTTACGGGACAATAGGCCTCGATACCGGCCTCTTGCAAGCGCATGGTGACCTTCTTCTCCGTGCGCGATTTTGTGTACACCGCATACCAAGCCATGTTACAATCGAGCGTCTACCATGGACTTATCCAAAACCGATTTGATATCAAAAATCACCCCGTCTTTGGCTTTTAGTTCGCCATATGCGAGGTCAAGAAATTCGCGATGAGCCACCGTTAATACAATCGCGTCATAACCCTTGCCTAAGCTAGAAACCAAATCGATTCCGTGCTCATGCGCAACCTCTTTCGAATTCGCCCAAGGATCATATACATCGACATCCATACCGAAATCGACCAACTCCTTGTAAATATCCACCACACGCGAATTTCGAATGTCTGGACAGTTTTCTTTGAAGGTAATTCCCAACATTAAGGTTTTGGCTCCGCCTATTTTCTTGCCTTTTTGAATCAACAATTTCACAAGCTTATTCGCTACGAAAATACCCATGTTGTCATTCACCCGACGGCCCGACAATATTACCTGTGGATAATAGCCCAAGCTTTCCGATTTGTGCAATAAATAATAGGGATCTACACCGATGCAGTGGCCGCCCACTAAACCCGGCTTAAAATTCAAGAAATTCCACTTCGTTCCCGCCGCCTCTAATACCTCCGTCGTATCGATTCCCATGCGATCAAATATCAGGGCTAATTCATTGACGAAGGATATATTCACGTCTCGTTGTGCATTCTCAATCGCCTTGCTAGCCTCCGCCACTTTGAGTGATGAAGCCTTGTGCGTTCCCGCGACAATAATCGAACGATATAATTGATCCACCCACTCCGCTATTTCCGGCGTTGAACCCGAGGTAACTTTCTTTATTTTAGTCAAGGTATTTACCTTATCGCCCGGATTAATCCGTTCCGGTGAATAGCCACAGAAAAAATCTTGATTGAATACCAAACCCGAATGTTTTTCCAATACGGGAACACAATCTTCCTCCGTACAACCAGGGTAAACCGTAGATTCGTAAATCACGACATCCCCTTTCTTGAGCACCTTTCCAATCATTTCGGATGCCTTTAACAAGGGGCTTAGATCGGGTTTCTTAAAATGATCGATAGGCGTAGGAACCGTCACAATGAACGTATTACAAGAAGCCAAATCCGCTACTTGCGACGAAAAGCGCAATTGAACGGATTCCGCCAATTGGGCCGCGCTGACTTCCTGTGTCCGGTCGATTCCTGATTGTAATTCGGCAATTCGAGATGCGTCAATATCAAAACCTAGCGTTGGGTATAATTTACCAAACTCTACAGCTAGGGGAAAACCCACATAGCCCAATCCGATAATGGCTATCGATGGATTCATGCGTTATTTGGTAAATAATTGTACGTCGGCCGCCATCATGTCTTTCACCAAGGCAGGTAAGTCATATTTCAATTTCCAGCCCAACTTTTCTTTAGCTTTCGTTGGGTCTCCAATTAACAACTCAACCTCAGTAGGACGGAAATAACGCGGATCTACCGCGACCACTTCCTTGCCTATTTCTACTTGATAAGCCGGGTTATTGCAGGCCTTAATTTTGGCTACTTCATTGACACCTTCGCCGCTAAATTCAACTTCGATTCCTACCTCGTTAAATGCCATGCGGATAAAATCCCGCACCGTTGTGGTAATACCGGTTGCAATAACAAAGTCCTCAGGCTTTTCTTGCTGTAAAATCAACCACATCGCTTCTACGTAGTCTTTGGCATGTCCCCAATCACGCTTAGCATCTAGATTCCCCAGATACAATTTCTCCATCTGGCCCAAAGCAATTTGCGAAACGCCACGCGTAATTTTACGCGTTACAAAAGTTTCGCCACGCAAAGGCGACTCGTGATTAAATAGAATACCATTGACCGCAAACATATCATAAGCCTCGCGGTAGTTTACCGTAATCCAATAGCCATATAATTTAGCTACGGCATAAGGAGATCGTGGATAAAAGGGTGTTTTTTCCGACTGAGGTACTTCTTGTACCAAGCCATATAATTCAGACGTAGATGCCTGGTAGATTTTTGTCTTCGTGGATAGGCCTAATAATCGCACGGCCTCCAAAATTCGCAATGTACCGATTCCGTCTACTTGCGCCGTATATTCAGGCTCGTCGAAAGAAACCTTTACGTGCGACATCGCGCCTAAATTGTAAATTTCATCCGGTTGCACATCTTGGATGATGCGAATAATGTTTGTCGAGTCACTTAAGTCGCCGTAATGCAAATGAAACTGCGACGAGTTGACATGCGGATCTTCGTATAGATGATCAATCCGCTGTGTATTAATTAATGAACTTCTACGTTTGATTCCGTGAACGACGTAATTTTTGCTCAACAATAGCTCTGCTAAATACGCCCCATCTTGACCGGTAATTCCCGTAATGAGGGCTACTTTCTTTTGCTCTGACATACATCCAATTTAATAATTCCTAACGGAATTTCTTACAAACCTCAAAATTACGAAAATTATACGGAGCACTCAACCCAAAATGTGAAAACACATTGTTTTTATTGGTAAAGCGCTAGAATTGCCTTTTCGTGTTTGGCATAAATGGCCTTACGTTTCAACTTCAATGTAGGCGTAATTTCACCGTCCTGTACCGTAAACAAGCGAGGCAATAAGACTATTTTCTTTACCTGCTCGTATTTAGCCACCGATCCCATCGTCGACATAACTTCTTCCTCTAGCTTTCGAATGACATCCTTGTTTTGTATTAATTCCTC
>JBDKFF010000226.1:0-3293 GCA_039798865.1 Bacteroidota bacterium | reverse complement strand
CGGAGGCTCAATATCCAGTGGAAGTCATTGTGGGACCTGAATATGTCACGGGAAGTACGCGAATGAAGTCGGGAACTGCCCAAAAGTTGGTCTTAAATATGATCTCAACAGCGGTGATGATTCGCTTGGGTCGTGTGCGGGGAAACAAGATGGTGGATATGCAATTGAGCAATCATAAATTGGTTTTACGCGCGATTCGGATGGTTTGTGAGGCGACGGGAGTGGGGGAAGAAGAGGCAGCTGCTTTATTGGAAAAGCACGGAAGTGTTAGAAATGCAGTGGATTCTGTGAATAAGGGATAGATTTTTCCCAAAAAATGCTTTAATTTGGTGCTTTAAAGGTTTAACCTGAATACAAAATTTATATATGAAAACGATCTCGAAATTAATTATGACAGTGGCTTTGGGAGTTGCTGCATTTGGATTTGAAGCGAAGGCGGAGGATTTCCCAGCTGACATTAAGCCATTGATGCAAAAGTATACTTGCTTTGCATGTCACAAGGTGGATGCCCGTTTGGTGGGTCCGGCTTACAAGGATGTAGCGAAGAAAAAATATTCAGTAGATAAAATTGTAGCGCTGATTGCGAAGCCACAACCATCTAACTGGCCGGGTTATCCGCCAATGGCACCGATGACAAATGTTCCGAAGGATGATGCGGTTAAGATTGCAAAATATATTAACTCATTGAAATAAATAAAAAGGCCTCGATTCATTCGAGGCCTTTTTTTATAGATTTTTAATCATCCAAATATCGCATCCGTCATGTCCGCTATTTCCGAGTGGATGGGAGAGTTTTTCAAATCCTAACTTTTCGTAGATGGATACAGCTTTTGCGAGTTCTGGCATGGATTCTAGGTAGACTTGGCTGTAGCCATTTTCTTTTGCCCATTCCAACGATTTTTCAAGTAGCTGTCTTCCTGTTCCCGTTCCGCGGGCGGATTTTTTCACATAGAGTTTAACAAGTTCGCAGGTGCCTTCAGGCAAGTTTGCTGTGGGGAAAATACCACATCCACCTAAAAGTTTCTCCTCTGAATCTGTCGCGACGAAATAATAGGAACCGGTCGTGCGAAATAGTTCGAAGAGCGCATCGGTTGTCGGGTCAAAGTATACGGTCCCTGGTTTATTGGCCCCAAACTCGGCTAATGCCGTACGAATGATTTCGGCAATGGCTTGATTGTCTTGGGCTTCAATGGGTCGTATGCGGATGACCTCCTCCATGTTGGCTTGAATTATTTTGCTGCTTTTTTAGCGGCTGGTTTTTTCGCAGGTTTGGCTTCCTTTTCTTCCTTCGCTTCTTTTTCTACTTTAGCGGCTTTAGGCGCTTTCGCAGGGAATAATTCAGGAAGGTTGGTGAAAAGGATTAGGTACCAGCTTAAGATTTTTTTGATGTCGGAAGCAAACACACGATCTGAATCGTAATTCGGAACGACGTCACCTAAGATGGCGTACAATTCTGCATCAGCTGCTTTTTTAGGTTCTAAAGGGAGAACGCCATTGAATTTTGCATGGATTTGTAGAAATAAATCGGCAAGCGGTAATGTACTGTCTTGGTGATCATCTAAGTAAAGCGAGATGTCTTTCAAAACGGAGATACGCGTTTGGCCTCCTACGACTGATTTTTGCTTGGCTGCATCAAGTGTTTCAACGATAACGCCGGTACGGGTTGGTTTTAACACTTTAAATAATCCTGGTTTCCCGGAAATGTGAGCAACTTCGTTTAATAATTCCATGTGTTTATAGCTAATGATGGCTGCAAAAGTATTAAGATTTCCCTATTTTGTAAGGGGATGATTGAATTAATTCCTCGATGTTGGCCAAAATTTCTTCCCGGCCTACATGCTTTTCAGCTGAGGTAATAAAAATTTCAGGTAGTTCATCCCACATTTCCAACAGGTAGTTTTTGTAGGCGTCTACGCTTTCATTGATTTGTTTCTGGGAAAGCTTGTCGGCCTTCGTAAATACCATATGAAACGGAATTTCATGTTCCACCATGCGGTTCATGAATTCGATGTCAACGGCTTGGGGTTTTAATCGGATGTCGATCAATACGAACAAGCAGGTCAAATTTTCGCGATGAATCAAATAATCAAAGATCATTTTCTCGAAATCGCGTCTTTTTTCTTTACTCACTTTTGCGAAACCGTAGCCAGGTAAATCCACCAGGTACCATTTTTCATCAATCATGAAGTGATTGATTAATTGGGTTTTTCCGGGTGTTTGCGAGGTTTTGGCAAGTCCTTTGTGAAAGGTCAATGAGTTGATCAAGGAGGATTTGCCTACGTTGGACCGACCAATAAAGGCAAATTCCGGAAAGCGTGCAGGTGGGCAGGCTTTGAAATCTGTGTTGCTGGTGACGAAACGTGCAATGAGTTGTGACATAGGATGTAATTGAGAGGCAAAGGTAGGGAAAAAAGTCGCTAGTCGCTAGTCGCTAGTTGCTAGTCGCTAGTCGCTAGTCGCTAGTCGCTAGTCGCTAGTCGCTAGTCGCTAGTCGCTAGTCGCTAGTCGCTAGTCAAAATTGATTATAAGTTAGTCAATAGGAATTAAATTCTGAAAATTTAAATTTTGTCATAGTATAGCCACTTAACAAAACAGAAAATGAGAATTCAAAAGTTTGAAGATTTACTTGTTTGGCAAAAGGCCATAAATTTAACTATTGAATTATACGCAATATTAAATACCGTTAATGATTATGGGTATAAGAATCAGATTCAAAGGGCGGTAATTTCAATTTCTAATAATGTAGCAGAAGGATTTGAACGTGGAAGTGACCGGGATTTTAAGCGATTTTTATTTATTTCTCAAGGTTCGTGTAGCGAAGTAAAATCAATGCTTCACTTGGGGTTACGATTGAATTATTTTAGTTCTGAACAATTTGCTAGACTACATGATGGGGTTACAGAGATTGGAAGAATGCTATTTGGCTTGATCAATTCTTTATCAGACGGCTACACAAGGAAATTCCGAGGCTCCCCTTCCGCTAGCGACTAGTGACTAGCGACTTTTTTTCCTTATCTTTGCAAGCTCAATTAGCTTATGGAAAAACTACAAAACGACCTAATTCTTCGTGCGGCACAGGGCTTACCCGTGGAACGTGTTCCCGTATGGGTCATGCGACAAGCGGGTAGAATCCTGCCTGAATATCGCGAAGTGCGTGCCAAAGCCGGTTCATTTATTGGATTGGCTACAAATCCCGAAATGGCCGCAGAAGTAACCATTCAACCTGTGGATCGTTTTGGCGTGGATGCCGCAATCATTTTCTCGGATATCCTTGTGGTTCCTGAGGCGATGGG
>JBDKFF010000225.1:0-11942 GCA_039798865.1 Bacteroidota bacterium | reverse complement strand
ATGTTAGATTCGTACGATTCAAACCTCCTACATTCTTAAATGGTCCTTCATTGTCAGAATTTGAAAGCGCCAAACTATAGTCACTTTTATCTGAACCGCCTGAAATCGCAACCGAATTGTTTACACTTGTGGTCGGGACAAAGAACATCTTAAAGTGATCATAATACTTTAAGTTCTTATCATACGCCTTATTAATGTTTGTTGTAGGATCTGTACTCGCTAAGATCACGTTCTCAGAATAAGAACCATAAACTGGGTCTAAAAATAATGGCTGACCCGAACCTCCAATTACTTCATTATTGGCGTTGGTTTTAAATCCATGCTTATCTGCTTTACTCAAATTACCTACGTTCAGTGGAGTTGAGTTGATGTAAGAAGTATTCACGTCGATTGTAACCTTGCCAGCTTTACCCTTTTTTGAGAACAATTGAATAACACCGTTCGCTCCTTGTGCACCGTAAATCGTTGCAGCCGCAGCACCTTGAATTACCTCTACTCTTTCGATGATATTCAAGTCAATTGAATTCAAATCTGTTGAGCCTAATTCAACTCCATCCAATAAAATCATCGGTGAAGTTCCGCGGTTGATTGTGTTAATACCACGTAAAACGATGTTCACCGGTTGGCCTGGCATACCATTCGCCGATGAAATTTGTGCTCCGGCAATTTTACCAATCAAAGCTTGGTCCACAGAAGCTGTTGGAACAGATGGTAAATTCTTCGCTGTAATTGCTTGCACATCAATCGCCGTCGAACGCTTGTCGATCGCCGTACCTGTACCTGTAACAACAACCTCAGATAATTGACGCGCATCTGTGGTCAATTTAACATTGATCACCGACTGGCTTCCTACCTGAACACTTTGTGAATTAAGTCCTACAAAAGAGAACACTAATGTAGCACCGTTTGGAACCGCAACGGTATATTCACCGTCAACATTCGTTTGGGTTCCTTTTCCAGTTCCCTTGATGGAAACCGTTACACCTGGCAAACCTGAGCCATCCTCAGCCGAGGTTACCTTTCCTGTTACCTTTCTATCCTGCGCTACTAAACTCGTAAGCGAAAAGAAAGCCAACAAGAAAGTCATGAGTAAATTTTTTTTCATGTACTTGTTAGTTAGGGTTAAAAAATTTGTTGATAATTAATCAATCAGCTAGAAATTTATGTAATTATTAATAATCTGACAAATTTTAACCAAATTATTAATGGCAAAATTGACTTATTGCAGAATTTCCTACCACCAATAGCCCATTAAACACCGCAATTGATGAGTAAGCGAATAGCGAATTTAATTTTTCAAAGGAAAGACATAAAACGATTTTTCCATGAAATTTAACTATTCCAAGAAACTAGATGATTTGATTCAAAAGTAAGACCCCTAATAAACCCGTTATTGACACAATTGTCTCCATCAACGACCAGGAACGAATCGTTTCTTTTACCGATAAGTTAAAATACTCCTTAAACATCCAGAAGCCCGTATCATTCACGTGCGAAAACATCAAACTACCCGCACCAATGCTTAATACCATCAAATTCGGATTCACTCCACCCGATTCCACGATTGGCAGGATCATTCCAGCCGCCGTCAAGCCTGCGATCGTCGCCGATCCAATACAGACACGAATAATCGCAGCCATCAACCAACCCAACACCAAGGGGGGAATGGGCAAACTTCCCAAGTATCCTGCAATTTCTTTACTCACCCCGGAAGTCAATAAGACCTCCTTAAAGGTTCCCGCTCCCGCAATGATTAACAAGATCATAGCTACGTCCTTCACCGCATCTCCATAAATGGACATAATGGATTCCATGGATTTCCCCAATCGCAATCCCAACGTATAAGTCGCAAAACAAATCGCGATCAACATGACCATCGCCGGATCCGCAATCAAATGCAATACGGCTGATGCCGGCGAATCCTTGCCCAATTGAATTTCAAAAGCCGTCGTACATACTAATAGGAATACAGGCAATAATGCTGTTAAAAAACTCGATGCCTTACTCGGCAATTCATCCGCAGCAATTTCCTGCGAAACAAAAGACTTCGAAGCCTTGGGATGAATATGCCCCAAGCTCTTTGCGAAAATGGGACCCGCCAAAATAATCGCCGGAATCGAAACCAAAATACCATAGGTAAGCGTCAGCCCCATGTTGGCCCCAAACTGCGCCACCAATGCCGCCGGCGATGGATGCGGCGGTAAGTACCCATGGGCCACCGACAAAGATGCCATCATCGGAACACCCGCCATCAATGGATTTAATTTATAACGCTGAACCAAAGCAAAGATCAGGGGAATCATCAAAACAAAACCCACATTATAAAATAGCGGTATACCGATGACAAAGCCTGTAACCATTAAACCCCAACTAATATGCTTCTCCCCAAACAATTGAATTAAGGACGTCGAAATTTGTTGGGCCGCCCCACTCGCAGCAACCAATTTCCCGAGCATCGCTCCCAACACGATAATCGTAACCAGAGAACCCATCGTATCCCCCAAACCCTTTTGAATGGATTTCGCTAAATCCCCCAAAGGAATGCCGAGCAAAATGCCGCTCAACAAACTGACCAATAAAAAGGCGATAAATGAATTGACTTTTAAATAGGTAATCAGAAAGACCAACAGGCCTATACAGAGGATAACGATTGCAATAGACATCTTATTAAATAGGTTTTGCACCAAAGTACAAATAATTCCTAGATAACAAAAAGTAGAGACGCGATACTTCGCGTCTCAAAAAAGTAATGACGCGATACCTCGCGTCTAAAATAAAAAGTAGAGACGCGATACTTCGCGTCTAAAAAAAGTAATGACGCGATACCTCGCGTCTAAATAAAAAAAGACGCGAAGTATCGCGTCTCTACAAATATCGATTAAAAATCCCCATACGTATCTTCCAAATACTTCTGCATCACCAGAATATCCTCCTTCGAAGTCAAATCCGGCACATTCTCCGCCAATGGAATCGCATAAAATCCTTTGCCCTCACCTTCGCCAAACATCACCACCGAGGTAGGTAATTCCTTTTCATTCCGTACCGGATGGAAAGGCGTCTTCGCCAAATAGGGCAAAAATGTCGAAGCCTCAAAGACAAATACATTCATGCTAACTCCCAAGCGACCAATCTTCGCCATCAATTCTGCCGCCTGCTCGGCCGTTGGTTTTTCGATAATCTCCAACAAATACCCTTCCGCATCCGTGCGAATCAAAGCAAAAGCCGAGATACGCTCCGCGGGGTACAACAAGCTATCGCGGTGATACGAAATCAAAGCATTCGGCTCTGGCGAATTCCAAAGCGTCTTCAACGCATTCACACTATATAAGTTATCCGAATTGCAAACGATCACGCGACCCGTCTGCCAATCTGCATGTTGCATCAATGCCTGATAAACCGCATCGGCCGTTCCTGCAGGCTTTTCACGATCCGCTGCGATTTGTTGGCGCGCGAAGACAATCTTCAAACCCCAACAAGCATCTTGGGCCATAAGTCCCTCACAGTATTCTTGTGAAACAGTATCCGTCGGGTGCAACAACAATAACACCTCCTCAATCCCTGCCAAATGCGCATTGTATAATTGATAATCAATGAGGGTCTTTCCGTTTTTACCAACTTGAATCATGCCCTTCGTTACCGAGTTCGCTTGCGCTACCAAATTTGGATCCAAATCACTCGTTCCTTCCGCCATCGCCTTCTTCATACGCGAAGCCATTCCACCCGCCAAAATCAATAATCTCTTTTTCATATCTTAATAAAATAAACTTTCCTTTTCTACTTGTGTTCCCGTGTCCACTCGGATAATATAGGCTTTCCCACCGGCCTTTTCAATGGCCTCAACAACTGCCTCGGGATTTTGTGGCGCATAAGCAAACATACAACCTCCTCCACCAGAACCATTAATCTTCGAACCCAAAGCTCCCGCATTTAAGGCCGCTTCGATCATTCGATCGATCTTTGGTGTAGATATTCGTTTGTGTTCACGCAAATTCACCTGATGATCATTCAACAAGGTACCCAAACGTACATCATCCCAAACTTCCTCCCCTTCAAACATTTTCTTTGCTTGCAACAAAATATCGCGATCCGAAATATTCGCCTGCAACAACACCCACTCATCCTCTGTCAATAAATTCTGGTATTGAGCACAATCCGCTGAAGTAGTTTTCGCTAAATCAAACGATTGATCTAAAGCTTTGATTTTTTGTATGCCTCCCAAGGTTCCAAATTTCACACGAGACAAAATGCCAAGCGTGTCTTTGGGTTCGCAAGAATCCCCCAGGACAAAAGTCCCTAAAGCCTGTTGATACGTTGTAATCGAAATTGCCGGTTGGCTCGCCAAATAAATCACATTCCCCACGGCCGTCGAATATTGATCCATCATTCCTCCCGGTTCCGTGAATTCCAAAACCTCCGCTTCATAGGTAATTTCGCCGACTTCCTTTTGGGAATAGCCCAAATGAAACATTTCATTCAATAATTCAACCCAGGAAACCAATAAGGCCGATGAACTCGATGTGCCTGAATTGATAGGTATATTTCCCCGAACCTCAATCTCCAAACCCTTATCAAAAACATGCCCTTTTCTCCAAAGTACGTTTAATACACTTTTGAAATAATCGCGCTCTTGGGTGTATTTAAGTGGAAAATCGAGTGAAAAACTCTCCGTCTTGCTGACATCCGGTAATTCAAAATGAATCAAATTATCTGGCCGAAAAACTCCCTTTAATTGAATACGTTTGGAAATCGCCGCTGCAATCACCGGCAAACCCAAATAATCTTGATGTTCACCAAATAAGCAGATCCGACCCGGAGTAGATACAATCATATTTTTTCGTTGTCCGACAAAAGTACAAAATTGAAATTAAAAAAATAGTTTACCTTTGAACGTCATAAGCTAATCCCATGATTAAAAAACGCTTCCCTGCTGTTGATTATTTTCGAGGATTTATCCTCGTACTGCTTGCAGCCGAGGGCGCAGGTGTTTACAGTGAACTCAATAATCTATTTCCTGAATCTTTTATTGTGAATCAGTTTTTTCATGCCACCTGGGAAGGACTCCATTTTTTAGATCTATTTCAGCCAGGCTTCATGATGATTGCAGGAGCTGCCTTGTATTTCTCTACCTATAAACGCTTAGACGAAGGCGCAACTTACCGGATGCTTTGGCCCAAAGTATTGAAAAGAGCCTTCTTACTTCTCTTTTTTGGTATCATACTGATTTGCGTACATCGAAGAGAAATGGTTTTTGAGCTTTGGAATGTATTATGCCAGCTCGCCTTTACGACGATCATTACGTTTGCATTACTGCGTTTCTCGATTCCCTTGCAGCTGGCCGCATCGCTTTTATTACTTCTGTTGTCACATTCGCTCTACGTTTTTACGGATATTCCTGGATTTGACCAAGCCTATACACCCGATAAAAATTTTGGATCCTATGTCGATTTGCTACTCATGGGGAAATTAAGTCAAGGACATTGGATTGCCATGAATGCGATTCCTACGACAGCTCATACAATTTGGGGGGCATTAATTGGACGCCTGATTCACAGAACTTCGCCAGCAAAAACCGTTTTAAGAACCTTGATTGGCCTTGGCTTGTTGGGAATCATTGTGGGATATGGCCTTGATTTAGCGGGATTACCTATCATCAAACGCACAGCGACCCTTTCATTTACCATCGCCTCAGCCGGTTGGGTCACGCTACTCATGGCGCTCTTTTATGCTAATTGGATGGATGAAAAACCCCGGTTCCAATTACCCAATTACCTCAATGCCATGGGGAATAATTCGATTTTTATTTACCTATTCTTCGAAACCCTTGTTCCTCAATGGCTAACAAAAACGACTTATGTTTTTGTTGGGTTCTTAGCTCAATTAAGCCACATACCTAGCAATTGGGCACATGTGATCAATGCGTTCATCGTACTGGCCATTGTACTTCGCGTCGCTACTTTTTTGGATGACAAGAAGATCTATTGGAAGCTATAGTAGAGACGCGATACCTCGCGTCTAAATAATCAAAGACGCGAAGTATCGCGTCTCTACAAAAACAAAAAAAAGACGCGAAGTATCGCGTCTCTACAAAAACAAAAAAAGACACGAAGTATCGCGTCTCTACTGTTCATTAATCAACTTAAACTTATACGCCCAAGTCTGCGCAATGTTCCAGGCCTTCGTCTTCGCCTCCTCCGTTTTAGGACCCGCGAAATGTGAATCCAAGGTCGCAGAGAACAATTCGAACCATCGGTCGAAATGCGCCATCGTTAAAGGGATTTTTTGATTTACTTCCATGTGTGGGCGCATGGGTGCGCCTTTGTAGTTGGAGCCGTCTAACAACAACATTTCCCAAAAATCATACATCTTCGGTAAATGATGAGACCAATCGACCTGCATGACATCGAGGAAAACATGCCCCACTAAATCATCCGATTTCATGCCGCCATAAAAGGCATCCACAAAAACCTTGATATCATCACGGGAGGCTATATCTTGCATTAGCGCGTTTTTATGGTAGCCAATAAATATTGACCTACTTTGGCTCCTTGTTTCGCTCCCTCATCCAAGGCCGGACGGAAGTGAATTCCACCATAAAGTCGACTAATCGACGCCTCGTCAGATGCCTGAATAAAAGAGGTGAATCTACGCGGCGGTAAACCATAAGGAACCTCCGTCGAGTCATTAAACGCGACATTATCTCCATACACCTTGGTCAATACTTCTGCAGCCGCACGGGAAATTGTACTATGGCCCGACGTATATTCTGGGAATGGAGGAGTCTGTAATACTGGGATCCAAGACTTATCAATGGAAGCATTGATAATCGTTTCCGGACGGATACGAATAGATCGATATTTCTCATCCCAACACGCGATAAAGCCATCAAAAATGGCAATCGAAGTTAACGCGAGCGCCTCCGCAGTTTCTGTATAACCTTTCTTATATTGACGTGAAATTTGAGCAACGATACCTAACCAGTGACCACCCGGCGACATTTTCTTCGTCGCGAACATGGCATGTCCCGTGATATTCATCTTAAACGGATTGCAATCCCAGAAGTTGGCAATATCCCGCTGTTCACTCGTTAAATTCTTCACCGTCTCATACGAATCCATTACTTCTTTGTAATAAGGACTTCCCTTCGTCAAGTCAAATTTCGCAGGAGCCGGAGCGCGGAATTGACTAGCTGAATCCAACATGGCAGGACGCACTTTATTCCAAAATGGTTCCACCGCATCCATGTAAGCCGGAGGCGTAGGAGTCCAAGTACCTGGTAAATTGGTCACCGTAAATCGGAAACCACGCGTTTGCTTGTAATTATCTTTAGCGGCCCAACGAAGCACGGATGCAGCGATGGAATCACCTAAAGCAACCGAACGCTCATAGACATCATCCGGCATGCCTGTATTACGAAAATCCGCTTCGATCTGCTTATCGAATTCAACATAAAGTTCTTGTGCAAAAGTCAATTTCTTACCCACCGATAAAAAAGCACGCGTCGATGCCAAAGGATAGCAATATTCAAGACCCGCTTCAGGCTTAGCAACCGATTCAAAACCATTCAATTGACCCACTAGTGATTTAAATCGCTTATCACCCAAAATCGCCGCCTCATAACCCGCTACGCTTGAATACATGTAAATACGTGCTGAAACCGGTGGAGCAAAAATATCATGAATGATACTCTCCGTCAGCATATTTTGAGCACGCTCCAAAAAACGTGGATTCGCAGCTTCTTGCTGGAAATTTGGATTGGAATTCTCACAGGATGCCGCTAAGAAAACGACAGCCAATAGGATCAATAATTTCTTCATAAGGGTCAATTTACGAGACAAATATAAGCTATTTATCCGTAAAATTCCCTGACGAAAATCAGTTAAATCCCACAAGCCTCCGCTGCCTTTTGACCCGAAACCATCGCCCCTTGCAAAGATGGCATTTGCGTATAATCCCCTGCCAGAAGATACCCTCTTGATTCCGCAGCTTGTTGAAGCGCCGAATAAAAACCCGTTTTAGGTAATGATTGAGCTATTTCATAGGATTTTATCAATCGAAATCCATCCACCATTTCGTAGTTGGCCAGTGATTCCAAAACCTCTTTTTCCGAAATAGTTAAATCCAAAGTCGACACCTCAATTAAATCAAAACCCTCCGGCGCATAAGACGGAACAACATGGGATAAAAAGCTATAATGCAATAGTCCAGACTCACGGGGCAACAAACGCAACAACTTGCTCTTCGTTTCCCTTGCCGGCGCAGAAAAATAAAATGTTTTAACACCTAAATGCGCTTCTTTAGGTAAATCAATTGCTAATAAATCCGCTGCCGAATGGGGATTTAACGCAATAATTAAACGTTCAAACTCAACCCGTTCACCGCCCTTTAATTCGACAAAATTCTTATCCAATCTTGTCACCTCAACTCCCAATCGAACCGATTCAGCAGGCAAGCCCTGCAACATTTGATCAGCAATGGCACCCATCCCTTGCGCAGGCAAGGCGGCTTGACCCTCCAAAAACTGCTGCATGAAAAAGAAAAACAAGGATGCCGGTTGGCCCAATTGTCCATCCAAAAATATCCCCCGAAAGAAGGGTTCTATAAACGTCGAGCGAAAACGCTCCGAAAATCCCCAACGATTCAATAATTCAGCTGTGGATTCTTTTGACTCCACAAATGAATTTCCTTCCCATTGAAGTTTTATCCATAATCTGCCCAACAGAAATATATCTTTGATCGAAATAAGCGATGGAACAAGGCTTAAAAAACCTAAACCGTGACGCAAAGGGTTCAGAAAATCTACCCATTGGTTCTTGTACCATAATTTGGAGCCGGCATCAAACGAAGAAAGTTTGAGTGCGCTCAGGTTGAGTGACCTTTGCACACTCGGATAATTCGTTTGCAAAACTTGAAAACCGTGGTCTAAAATAAATCCATCCACTACGTCTGATTTCACTCGACCTCCCGGGCGGACATCCCGATCGATTAATACAAATGGGACGCCTTGTCGGTACAATTCAGTGGCAGCATTTAAACCAGCCATCCCGGCGCCTAAAATAACAATTGGTTTCATAATTAGTTTAATAAACAACAAACTACAAAAAGGTAGAAAAGTTTGATGGCTTTTTTATTACTTTGCAAATTAAATAGTCCCTACGGAATGAATTATACGATTAAGGAGGAAAACAATTACCTATACATCGACGAAGGTCAGGGAGAAATTCTCCTTCTATTACACGGGTTGTTCGGCGCATTAAGTAATTGGCAAGGGGTTATTAATCACTTTTCCACAAAGTACCGCGTCATTATTCCCTTGATGCCCATTCATGACATGCCGATTAAAGAGGCTGGTTGTGAGGGACTTACAACATTCATTGAGGGCTTTGTTGAATACAAAAAACTAGAGCAATTTAGTGTCATCGGAAACTCCTTGGGAGGCCACGTGGCGCTTATTTACACTTTGAAACACCCGGAGAAAATCCAACGTCTGATTTTAACAGGTTCATCCGGCTTATTCGAAAATTCGATGGGTGGCTCATACCCCAAAAGAGGAAATTACGAATACATCAAAGAACGCGTCGAATATACCTTCTATGACCCGAAAACGGCGAGTAAGGAATTAGTCGACGAGGTTTTTGAAATCACCAATAGCATTCCCAAAGTAATGCGAATCATCGCCATTGCTAAATCCGCGCAAAGGAACAATATGGCAAAAGATATTGTTCGTATCGATAAACCTACGCTGTTGATTTGGGGCTTGAATGACACCATTACCCCACCACATGTAGGGCATGAATTCAATGCACTTATACCAAATTCGGAATTGCAATTCATTGATAAATGTTGCCATGCGCCGATGATGGAAAGACCCGAAGAATTTAATGTGATTTTACAAAATTGGCTCGATAAAAACCCCATTTAGGATGTTGGCCCTCACCTACCTTTCCTACGAATACCCAACACTTTCCCTGAACGATTCGATTCAAAAGGGCTTAAAAGTTTTGGCCCATTCCAAGCAACCTAATTTGGCTGTGTTGGATGGCAAACAATTCGTCGGAAATGTCACGGAGCGTCTGTTAGCCCAAAGCCTTCATCCCGATGGAAAGATAAGCCAACTCAAAGACGAGTTAACTCCATACAGCCTGGAGTCGGAAGAAGATGTCCTCGCGAGCCTACCCTGGTTTGAGTCAAGCGCGTATTCCATTCTGCCAGTGACGGATGAAGATGGAAAATTTCTCGGCTATTTGGAGGCATCCGTCGTTGCAGCTATTTTCCTAAATAATGGCTTTAATTCTACCAATGGTGGAATTATGTACATCCCATTTCATAGCCAACGGGATTCATTTAGCTTAATTGCCAGACTCATTGAAGAAAACAATGGACTTATTACACGTTCCTTGATGATTCAAAACCCGAAGGATCCTATGGGCTTACCAGAATTAGTGGTTCAGGTCCAAACAGAACAATTTTCGGCCATCATGCAGAGTTTAGAAAGACATAGCATTCACATCGAAAAAGCCTTCCATTTTGGGAAAAATGAGATGGTTGATACCGGCCGTTTTGACCTGCTTCTTAAATATTTAAATCCTTAATTCGTGGCCATTCGCATCGCAATACATGGTAAATCCTTTACGGCCGAGAATCGTCCGCTCATGGAAAAACTATGGCATGTACTATGCGAAAAACCTTGCCAAATCGTTCTGTCATCTTTCTTCAAAAATCATCTTTTGGAACATGGATTTGACATTAAATCGATCGAATCTTATGAGGAAAAAGAGGGGACTCCTGCCGACGTACAAATGGCCTGGTCAATCGGTGGCGATGGAACTTTACTGGAAACACTGACGCACATCGGCGATAAAGAATTGCCTATTTTGGGGATCAATACGGGCCGTTTGGGTTTCTTAGCCACGTTATCACCGCAAGATGTCAGTGGAGCCATCGACCAATTAATCGCGGGAAATTACCGCATTGAAGACCGTACTTTAGTATCGGTACATGCCGATATCGACTTATTCGAAGGCAAGCAATTTGGCTTGAATGAAGTAGGTATCATGAAAACGGATACCTCATCCATGATTGTCATTAAGGCCTATGTGGATGGAAATTATTTGAATACCTACTGGGCAGATGGATTAATTGTGTCCACGGCGACAGGCTCCACGGGCTATTCGCTTTCCGTAGGCGGGCCTTTGGTCATGCCGAGTTCTGACATACTTATTATTGCTCCCATGAGTCCGCACAACCTAAACGTGCGACCTTTGGTGGTTTCCAGCGATGCCAAATTGAAATTTGAAATTAGCAGTCGGAGCCAAAATTTCCTTATATCTATCGATTCCCGCTCCCGCGTGATCGACAGCAAATTCAGCATCGAAGTGCAAAAAGCACCATTTACGGCGAAGATTGTTAAAATTCCTGGAGATGATTTCTTGCAGACCTTGCGGAATAAGTTGAATTGGGGATTGGATGTGCGAAATTAAATCGTAGAGACGCGATACCTCGCGTCTAATCCCCAGGTTGAAACCTGGGGTTAATTATTTCAGACGTGAAGTATCGCGTCTCTACAACAAGCGCTTCAATTCATTCAACTTCAACAGCGCCTCAATCGGCGAAAGCGTATTCACATCCAAAGCGCCCAATTGCTCCTCGATTTTCTTTAATCCCTCCGGAATTTCCGCGCCAAATAAACTCAACTGATAATTGTTTTTCGGCATCTCCTTCAGCTTCTCCAAGTTATCTTCCAGCACGTGATCTTTCTCCAAATTCTGCAGAATCTCATGCGCGCGCAACACCAAGGACGTCGGCATACCCGCCATCTGCGCCACATGAATACCAAAACTATGGGCTGATCCACCCGGAACCAATTTCCGCAAGAAAATGATCTTGTTTCCTACTTCTTTGACGGATACGTGGAAATTCTTAATCCGCGGAAAGTCTTCGGTCAA
>JBDKFF010000224.1:0-5144 GCA_039798865.1 Bacteroidota bacterium | reverse complement strand
ACTAATGCAGAAGGGCTTTCTGCTAATAGACGCTCCAAATGTGCTAAATCAATATCTCCATCCGAATTGATGTTGACCAATTTTACTTCAGCCAAACCCAATTTACCCCATGCCTCCGCCGTATGTAGTACCGCATGGTGTTCCAAGGGCGAGGTAATTATCGTCTTGATTCCACCATATAAAACAGCGGATTGAATGACCGTATTATCCGCCTCCGTACCACCTGAGGTAAAGAATATCTCTGCCGGGGAAGCATTCAAAAGTGACGCTACCGTTTTACGCGCCTTCTCCACAATCACTTTCGCTTGTCGGCCATGCGAATGTATCGATGACGGATTCGCCGTAAATTGATCGAACAAGGGCTGCATTTCCTGCCAAACCAAGGGATCCACCGGAGTAGTGGCCGCGTTGTCAAGGTAAATAGGTGTTTTCGTTGTTGATGTCATGTTCTTCTTATTTGCCGGCAATGCTACGAATCACCTGCATGATTTTTTCCGCCAATTCATTGGCTTCTTTTTCACTTGGCGCCTCTGAATAAATTCGAATAATTGGCTCCGTATTCGATTTACGTAAATGAACCCAACGATCTGCGAAGTCGATTTTCACCCCATCAATGGTATTCACCTTTTCATCTTTAAATTGCTCTGCTACAGTCGCCAAGATCAAATCCACATTTAAATCAGCGGAAAGTTCGATCTTATTTTTTGACATGATGTATGACGGATATTCCGCACGCAAGGCACTAACAGACTTGTTCTTATAGGCTAAATGTGTCAAAAATAATCCGATGCCCACTAAGGCATCCCGACCGTAATGCGACTCTGGGAAAATAACTCCCCCGTTTCCTTCGCCCCCAATAATCGCATTTTCTGCTTTCATTTTCGTGACCACATTCACCTCTCCTACGGCAGCCGCGAAATATTGTCCGCCATGTCGGTTTGTTACATCCGCCAAAGCACGCGTTGAGGAAAGATTTGAAACCGTATTCCCTTTTTCCTTCGATAAAATATAGTCGGCAACCGCCACAAGCGTATACTCCTCTCCAAAAGGCGTACCGTCTTCCGAAATAAAACAAAGACGGTCGACATCAGGATCCACCACAATACCTAAATCATATTTTCCTGATTTCATTTGGGCAATCATATCCGTCAAGTTCTCAGGAAGAGGTTCTGGATTATGCCCAAAATGACCGTTTGGCTCTCCAAAGATTACATCCACTTGATGAACCCCTAGAGCATTCAGTAATTGCGGAACAACGATACCTCCTGTCGAATTCACCGCATCCACCAATACCTTAAAGTTTTTCGCTTGAATAGCAGGTTGGTCTACCCAACGAAGACCTAAAACGTGGTCAATATGTTGCTGTAAAAAACTTTTATCTTCTGTGATTTTACCCAATTGGCCAACCTCCACAAAATGAAAATCTTGATTCTCTGCCAATTTCAACAAAGCCTTTCCGTCCTCATCCGAGATAAACTCGCCAGCAGCATTCAATAATTTCAAGGCATTCCATTGCGCAGGATTATGACTCGCGGTGATGATAATTCCACCGGCCGACTTCGTCCAAGGCACTGCCAATTCGACGGTCGGGGTAGTAGAAAGACCAATATCCAACACATCCCATCCCAATCCAATGAGCGTATTCGCCACGAGCGAAGATACCATGGAGCCGGAGATACGGGCATCCCGACCGAGAACAATTTGGTTGGAAGAGGGTCCCGTGCTTTTCAACCAAGAACCATAGGCAGCCGCGAAGCTCACCACATCAATGGGACTAAGGCCATCACCGGGTTTACCACCGATGGTACCACGAATGCCCGAAATAGATTTAATTAATGCCAAAACGAAAAAAGATAAGGGTAAATAGAAGTTTAAAATTAAGGAAAATCAAGGAGAAAATATCAGTTTCCTAAGTCAAAATTTGACGAACCCATGCTAGCTTTGGCAATACTATTAGGTTTGCCAAAGCTCAAAAGGGAGTAGTCCAATTATTTGCCCCAATCCAATTTTTTTGTACATTTCAGCCGTTAAACCTATCAACATGAATTCCAAGCGATTAGAGGCTTTATTGGCTCAAATCAGCCAATTACGTATCGCGGTCATTGGCGACTTTGCCTTGGATTTCTATTTTCAATTCAATCCGGATACCGGGGAGATCAGCATAGAAACAGGTAAGGAAGTACAACATGCCTCCCAAACACAAACAGCCTTAGGGGGTGCTGGAAATGTGGCTAAAAATTTAGCGCATTTAGGCGTTCAAGTAGATGCATATGGACTTAGAGGAAATGATGTATTCGGTCGGGAAGTCGCCCATCTTGCGCAAGCATTAAACATAAATACCGAATTTCTGAAGGCGAAAGCAGGTATAGATACCCCCACCTACAGTAAACCGATGCGCGAAGGAATCGAACAAAACCGTTTGGATTTTGGTACCCGAAACGCAAACTTTCAAAATCACGGACTGGAGGTTATTCATGAATTGGCGATACGAGTGGGGAATTACGACTGGGTAATCATCAATGAACAATTTCATACGCCCCTATTGAATCAGGCCACACTCGAGTTCTTACAGAAATTCACCAATGAGAAGGCTATTGCTGATTTACGTAGCCTTGGATCGTATGCCCATGAGGTTATTTTAAAAGTTAATGAAGCTGAGTTTTCGAAGATCTTACCTACAGATTTGGACATCGAAAGTGCAATCAAATCTTGGGTAAGCCAAAGAGAAAGACCCGTTTTGTTGACTTTGGGTGAGAGGGGAATGATTTATGCTTCTCCGGAGGAATTCCATTGGGAGAAAGCTATTCCTGTTCTGGGCCCGATCGACACGGTCGGAGCCGGTGATATGGTCGTCGCCGCATTTAGTGCGGCCAGAGCCGCTGGGGCTAGCATCGAAGAGGCCTGTGCCCTGGCTAGTTTAGCCGTCCATGTGACCATACATAAAATTGGAGAAACGGGCAGCGCCCAAGCCAACGAAATTATACAAAGCTATCATGCAACAAGAAATTAAAGAGTACACGGAAAACGCATTATTGCCTTTTTGGATTCAGCGGACGATTGATCCGGTACATGGAGGATTTATTACGCATTTTGATGAATTTGGAAATGATACGGGTAAGGATGAAAAGTCTTTGATTGCTCAAACACGCTCCATTTTCACCTATTCACAAGCATATCGCCATGGATTCGGGGGAGATGTGATGTTAGCGATGGCCAAAAACGGCGTACAATTTCTTCTAAAAAACATGTGGGATCCTACCCATGGAGGTTTTTATTGGATGGTCGACAGAGCAGGAAATCCAATCAACAAGCAAAAAATAGGCTACGGTCATAGCTTTGTCATTTACAGCTTGAGTGAATATACACTCGCATCCGGAGACCCCATTGGATTGGAATATGCCGAAAAGGTTTTTGATTTATTACAAAAACATGCGGTTGATACGAATTATGGTGGCTATTGGGAATTCTTCGATGAGGATTGGTCCTTGATGGGGCCAGGCTCACCGGGTGGAGATCGAAAAACCTTGGATGTGCACATGCATTTGATGGAGGCATTCACGACACTGTATGAGGCTAGCGGAAAATCCTTGCATCGTCGGAAATTGGAAGAGTCCATCGAGATTTTAATTCAGAAAATTATGCATCCCGTGACGGGCACGGGCATTCCGCAATTTTGGGCGGATTGGTCGGTCGCACCACAAATCAAATTTGATGTTGTATGGGGATGGGATCGTTTTGCGGATGGGGGGCAAAAGGCTTCCTCGACCGACAATACATCTTACGGACATAATGCGGAGTTCGGCTGGCTCCTCATGCATGCCATCAAAACTGGCGGATTTGATATCGAAAAATACCGTCCGAATTTAGAAAAAGCGTTCTACCATGCCTTAGATCATGGAATCGACTGGGAGTATGGCGGTGTCTATGTAGAAGGTTCGCACACAGGCGAAGCCTCCGATTACGAGAAGGAGTTTTGGCAACAAGCCGAGATGCTAATAGGGATGCTGGACGCCTACAAATTAACCCAAGACAGCCGCTTTTTGGATGCCCACAAACAGGTTCATCGCTTTGTGTTTGATAAGATGATTAATCGGAATACCGGAGAATGGTGGCCATTAATGACCCGCGAGGGTGAGCCCATTTGGCGACACATGGCACATAATTGGAAAATCAATTACCATAACGTTCGTTCGATGATTCTCTCCTATGAGAAACTAGGCGAAATCAACCTATGAAAAAATTCATCCTTTTATTTTTGATTAGTACGGAGGTTTGGGCGCAACAAATTGAAATACCTCGCCTTATCGAACAGCATTTCTCAAGCCCGAATCAGCGAGTAATAATTAAAAATGATACGCTCAAGGTGTTTTGGTATGAATCAGCTACGCAACTAAATCCACAAGAATTTAGAGATACGAGTATCATCGCATTAAATCAAATTGCCCAGGTAAAGGTTATAAAAGGTCGGAACCCACAGGGAGAGCGCGGAATAGGTTTACAAATATTCCCAAGCATCGTTACGGAGGATAAAACGAATTCCCAGGAGAAAAGCATTGGTAGAGATAAGTTAAGTCAGACAAATGCGGCTTCGCTCCAACAAAAATTGCAAGGTCAGGCAGCAGGCGTACAAGTCGGAAATGATAATTCGCCGGGAGGCAATGCGATGGTTCGGATTCATGGAATCGGTTCCATTAATGCGAATAGTCCTTTATATGTTGTCGATGGAGTTCCTTTACAAGGGAATATTAATTCAATCAACCCGAATGATGTGGAGAGCGTGCAAGTACTAAAAGATCCCGCAGAAACCGCGATGTATGGTGTAAGAGGTGCGAATGGGGTAATTCTTATAAAAACGATTCAGCACAAAGAATCTGTATTGCAACTACTACCCATGTCTGTATTACCCATGACGATATGGTGCTGGGGGGAAAAGCGGAAAGCTTTGATGACTACAAGAAAATTGAAAGTACTTGTAGATTATTTAATTGAGCCTAAAAATTATTAAAGCAGCAATAAATAAATTTCTGACAACAAAAAAGCCTTCCACATTTCTGTCGAAGGCTTATTTTGTTGTGTTGACCTACCAGGACTCGAACCTAGAAAACCAGAACCAAAAACTGGTGTGTTACCATTACACCATAGGT
>JBDKFF010000223.1:0-3247 GCA_039798865.1 Bacteroidota bacterium | reverse complement strand
CCCAGTGGATAGGCAAATTGATCCACCAAGGTTTTGTGATTATTCTTTTTTAAGGGGAGCAAAGAAAGTATAGCTTCTCCTAGCGAGAATTTCTTTATCCGTTGCTCTGCAAATTCAGTACCTAATTCCTTGCAGGAAATTCCCCAAAGCTTTTCCGTGTAATCCTTGAAAAAGATCGAAAATAGTCGGTAACCAAATCGGCTCACAACCCACGTTTCAAAATTATTGATCTTCTTTGGCGGACTAACTTTGGCTAAAAAGTAGCTAAATACACACAATATGGTTTCAAAAATCCCTAGGTTAATAAGCGCATTGAATGCCTTTAAAGGGTAATTGAAAAATTTATTTTTGTAATAAATACGGGTGGTCCGATTGACCATCTTGTATTCCTTCTCTACCACCTCAAGCCATAACTTATTGATTCGTGCGTCGCTCGAAAAAAATCGGTGGGGACCCACATCGACTGTTTGATTAAATAATTTAAAGGAGCGTGCCATTCCACCTACATGGCCCGAAATCTCAATCACATCAACCTGGTGTTTTTTGGATTTTGATAATTCATATGCTGCGGTTAAGCCAGCCGGCCCAGCTCCTAAAATGACAATTCGATTCATAGCGTAATAAAATACCGTTAAAGATATTAAGAAATGCTGAGAAATAGGACCTTTATTTATCTAACGTAAGCAGATAGACAGGGATAGACTTCGAATGATTCAAGGGTTTTACCTTAAATCCCTGCGCCCGAAATAGATCCATTTTTTTCTCCGGTGTCATCGGTTCCGGGTAGCCCCAATCCACTTCATTGGATACCTCGATGATCGGAATTTGTAGTTTCTTGGCTAATCGAACCAAACGCATGAATTGAGCCGTATTTCGTGGGTCAACCAAGGTGACAAGGTGGTGATTTGGGTTGTCTAATTTTCGCGTGATGCTATGATTCCAGCCATCAAAATTGATGATTCGTAGTTCCTTGTTTTCCCGTTGGGTTAACCCTGCCACCGTTTCGTAATCATCTCGAATCAAGGCATTGGGTTTGCCAATGAGCCCATTCAAAAGACATAATCCCATACTTACTCCAAAGTATAATAGAAAGGTTTTCTTCCGTTGGATTTGAAAGTCATTGTCCAATATGAATCCTAGTAGTGGAATCCACAAAAAGATAAAGTGATGTGGAGCGCGTACTTTTCCCAAGACAAAAAACGTCAGCGATAAAACCAGGAAGGAAAGAAAGTAAAGGATAGGCTTGAGTTCGCTTTGGTTTATTCCCCGTGCGATAAGCTTTCGGAGATATTGAAAACTTAAGCTGCCCAAGAAAATCAAAAACAAGAAGAAGCTAATGGGTAAACGGGATCCCAATTTGGGGTTAATGAAATAGGTGTAATCTAAATTGCGCTCCAAATAAAAACTGAAATTGAAATTATTCATCCATCGACCTATCGCAAACAATCGGTCCTCGAAGAATGCATGTGTTTGGGGCCAATCCTGTATCTGGTTTGGGAAATATCGAATGATATCAATCAAGGCTTGCATGTCCGTTGTCCCCCCAAGTATTTTTTGGGTTTGTAATCGGAATGGGAAACTCTCCTCGAGGTGGTAGATTTGGATTTGCGTATCCGTCCAAAGGTACATGAGAACAAAACCGAAAAATAAAGTCACGGAAGCAAGTAAGCCCAGCGTTTTTAGCGTGCGTAATCTGTTGAATTCGACGTTGGCCACGGAAAACAATAGAATACTCGGAAATAGATAGAGGTAAAACTGTTTATCGTAGAACCCAATGATCCATGTCAATCCGAGGCCGGCTAATACTAAAATCCTTTGGGGCCATTTTTCAGATTGGAAGTATTTTTCAACCAAAATTTTGGAAATCAGGTAACTCATTAAGGCCAAATTGACCGGCCCGCTGTCATGCAGGATTGTGATGTACAGCGGGATAAAAAGTAGAAGAATCCATAATTTTTCCCCCTTAAGTTTAAAGCCTTGAATAAGTAGCAGGAATATACTAATGAGTGATAGAAATGAATAGCAAAATTTGGCGATCTCAATCGGTAGTAATTTGTAAAAGGGATAAAACAAAATCCCCTGAATATTGCCTAAATAGTTGAAGGGTAAATGAACTTGGAAATTCCCTGGAAAGATCTTGATGAATGCTTGGTAGCCATTCGTAAATTCATTGAGGTAGAAATTGGGTTGCTCATATTCCAAGTTGCTAAATAAAATGAATTCATCCGTGTGTGTGTGCATGCCCAATCCGATGCCAAATGCCAAGATGACAAACACCAAAATAGCTTTCCACGATTTTATGAATTCACTTATGTTCATTGTCGCTTAGGAATATTTTTCGAGTTGTCTGACCAAGACATTGAAATCTTTCGGATAGGGCGCTTCTACGGTGATAGGGCTGCCATCCATCAACTTAAAGCTTAGACTATGCGCATGCAAGGCCACTCGTCGCATCAAGGGCATTTCTTCCGTATCTTTTTTGAGATGAAAATTGCGTTTTAGATCGGAGAGGTACACATCCTTCCCCCCATACATGTCATCCGCCACAATCGGGGCATGTAAACAAGTCAGGTGTATACGAATTTGGTGCATGCGGCCGGTAATCGGCATGCACTCCACGAGGGTATAACCTTTGTATACTTTCAACGATTGGAACCAAGTTTCCGCGTGTTTGCCATTCGATCGTGCAATAATCACCTTCCCATCTTTTAATGGCAGGATGGGTAGATTAACCAAAACGCCATCCCAGTCATGCATCCCTTCTACGACCGCATGGTAACGTTTTGCCGTTTCCCGGTGTTCGAATTGCATGGAAATATGTCGGTAGGCCTCCGGATTTTTCGCAATCACCAAAGCCCCCGTTGTTTCTTTATCCAATCGATGTCCCACCTGCGCGTCTTCCGAATAGGCTTTGGCCATCCGCAAAATACTCGGGGCATAATCATCTTTCCGCTCATCCAAGGTCGCAATGCCTGAAGGCTTGTTGATGACGATGAAGTCTTCGTTTTCGAAAAGGATGTAATCTTGTAGTTTGTATTTCATAAAAGTCGCTAGTCACTAGTCTATAGTCGCTAGTCTTTAGTCAAATATTTAAATTCTTACCTCTTACTTCTTAGCTCTTAGTTCTAACACGAAAAAGAAATCTTTCCCATCGTTACCCAAGGTGAATCCCCTAATCTGCGGTCTTTCGACGGATTCGGATCCATGAGTGTTTCATTGGCCAAAAGGGCGAATAGTACCGCTTCTT
>JBDKFF010000222.1:0-2678 GCA_039798865.1 Bacteroidota bacterium | reverse complement strand
TATCAGACGCAAAGTATCGCGTCTCTACAACAACCTCTTCAATTCATTCAACTTCAACAAAGCCTCAATCGGCGAAAGGGTATTTACATCCAAGGCACCTAATTGTTCCTCAATTTTCTTCAAGCCCTCCGGAATTTCCGCGCCAAATAAACTCAACTGATAGTTGTTTTTCGGCATTTCTTTCAGCTTCTCCACATTGTCTTCTAGCACGTGATCTTTCTCCAGGTTCTGTAGAATCTCATGCGCACGTAACACCAAGGACGTCGGCATACCCGCCATCTGCGCCACATGAATACCAAAACTATGGGCTGATCCTCCCGGTACCAATTTCCGCAAGAAAATGATCTTGTTTCCTACTTCTTTGACGGATACGTGGAAATTCTTAATCCGCGGAAAGTCTTCGGTCAACTCGTTCAACTCATGGTAATGTGTCGCAAACAAGGTTTTCGCACGAGACTTGGGATGATTATGCAAGTGCTCCGCAATCGCCCAGGCCATGGATACGCCATCATAAGTCGAGGTTCCCCGACCGATTTCGTCCAACAATACCAACGAACGATTCGATAAATTATTCAAAATCGCAGCGGTCTCCGTCATCTCCACCATAAACGTAGATTCCCCCTTCGAAAGGTTATCCGAGGCACCTACGCGGGTAAATACTTTATCAACCAATCCTATCGTCGCTGCGGTAGCCGGCACAAAAGAACCCATTTGGGCCATTAGGACGATGAGGGCTGTTTGACGTAAAAGGGCCGACTTACCGGCCATGTTGGGACCCGTAATCATCACAATCTGCTGGGTCTCATTGTCTAAATACACGTCATTCGGAACATAAGCTTCACCAATCGGCAATTGCTGTTCAATCACCGGGTGACGCCCCGCCTCAATCTGTATCGAATCGCCTTCGTTCAATTCCGGTTGGACATAATGATTGCATTTCGCCAATTGTGCAAAACTTGTCAAGACATCCAAGGTCGCGATTCCCAAGGCGTTCAATTGAATCAATTCCAAATACTCCAAAGACTCACGAACCAAGTCTTGAAAAATACTAAATTCGATGGTCGAGATTTTATCCTCCGCACTCAAAATCTTCTCCTCATACCCCTTCAGCTCCTCCGTGATGTAACGCTCCGCATTGACCAATGTCTGCTTACGAATCCATTCCGGCGGCACACGGTCCTTGTGCGCATTGGTCACTTCCAAATAATAGCCAAAAACCTTGTTGTAAGCTACTTTCAACGACGTAATTCCCGTCCGCTCAATCTCGCGTTTCTGCATTGCAGCCAAGTAATCCTTGCCATTCGTCGAGAGCAAATGCAATTCATCCAATTCTGGCATGAATCCGGTCTTGATAATTCCCCCTTGATGAACCAGCATCGGCGCATCGTCCCGCAAAGCAGATTCGATTTTTTGAACCAAATGCAGGCAAGGATTTAATTGATCCGCCCATTTCTGTAAAATCGGCGCGGGGTGAGTAGACAATAATTCTTTGATCGCGGGAACTTGTTGGAGCGCGCGCTTCAACTGTACCAATTCCCGTGGATTGATCCGACCGGCAGCCACTTTGGAAATCAATCGTTCCAAATCCCCAATAGGCTTTAACAACGAAATCAATTGATCCATTGTCTCATCGAGCTCCAATAAACCAGCCACACCAGCTTGACGCTCTTGAATCGCCGCTAAATCTTTCAATGGCAAGACCATCCATTTGCGCAACAAACGAGCCCCCATGGGCGTCATCGTTTGGTCCATCAAATCAATCAGGGGTACCCCACCCTCTTGCACGGAATACACCAATTCAAGGTTGCGAATGGTGAAACGATCCAACCAGACATATTTATCTTCCTCAATCCGCTGAATCGTGGCAATATGCCCTACTTGTTTGTGTTCCGTCTCTGCCAAATAATGAAGGATCACCCCGGCGGCAATGATGCCCAGCGGCATGCCTTCGATGCCAAAACCTTTCAGATTTTTGGTCTTGAAATGTTCGGTCAACAAGGGATAGGTAAACTCATGGGAAAAAATCCATTCCTCCAGTGAGAACGAATGGTATTGATCACCAAAGTTTTCTTGATAAACGGAACGGTATTTTTTGGGAAATAAAATCTCCGCCGGCATAAAACTCTGAATCAGCTTTTGCACATAGGCCAAAGGACCCTGCGAACACATAAATTCCCCCGTAGAAATATCTAAAAAGGCCACGCCAAATTGCGCATCTTTTTCCTGATAGCTAATGGAAGCAACGTAGTTATTGCGCTTATTATCAAGTACTTGATCATTAAATGAAACCCCGGGTGTTACTAATTCGGTCACGCCACGTTTCACAATTCCTTTGGCCTCAGCCGGATTTTCCAATTGATCACAAATCGCCACGCGCTGGCCGGCACGAACTAATTTGGGCAAATAAGTATCCAAGGAATGGTGCGGAAAACCCGCCAAATGATCGTCGGCCGTTCCATTATTTCTGCGGGTCAACGTAATCCCCAAGATCTTGGAAGCCTTCACCGCATCCTCTCCGAAAGTCTCATAAAAATCCCCTACACGGAACAAGAGTATAGCTCCCGGATACCGTGCTTTGATTTGATTAAACTGTCTGGAAAGTGGGGTTTCTCCTTTTTTCAAAGGCTCCTGCCCATCGGGTGTTTTTTTGGCCAAAATTTTTGTCGCTAATGAAGACA
>JBDKFF010000221.1:0-4781 GCA_039798865.1 Bacteroidota bacterium | reverse complement strand
CCTTCACGGCTCCCTTATCTAAAACGATACGACCCGTAATGACACTTCCGGAGGCCAACCATTTTTGTCGGGCAGAAAGTGTGGCCGCCTGCGCCTCAAAAACTGTACCAATATTTTCATGTAAGGCATCTACGATTCCATTCGCCTGATCCAGACCAAAGATAACCACCTTGATACCCATGCGAGTCGCCAAACGTGTGAAGGTCAATTTAGATATCATACCACCCAAACCCGTACTCGATGTGTCGGTGTTTACCACCCCCAAAATCGAGGAATCGATTTCTGCCACATGTCGAATGATTTGACCTTCGGCATCCAATAATCCTCCAACGGATGTCGATATAAGTAATTTCGCTGCCCCAAATCCCGTCGCAATTAAAGTAGCCAATTCATCATTATCCGAAAACTTCAATTCCACATTACTTACCACGTCATTTTCATTCGCGATAGGAATGATGTCATTTCGCCAAAGTTCTTGATAGGTTTCCTTCAATTGCAAGAAAGACTCCCGTTTCGAAAAGTGATGGCGTTCGCAAAGACTTTGGGCGATCGAGATGCCGTACTTTTGAAAGTAGTGGTTGTATTTGGCGATCAATAAAGGATTCCCCACGGCGGCGGCGGCTTTGCGTTCCGATAAACTTCCCTTGTAATGTTTTAGGGATGCCTTTCCAGCGGCAACTGCCCCACTGGAAACCAAGACGATCGAATAATCATGTTGGAGACTAGCCACCTGCGCCGCAATCTTCTCGAGCGTCTGCTCATTCACCTCCCCATTCGCATGGGTGATGGAAGATGAACCAAACTTAATTACGAGAATCGGCTTCGACATAATCTGAAAATTTACACAATTTAGGCCTTTCTGTTGAAATTTAGGCTATTTGACCGGCAATTTAAATTCGCTGGCCCGCAATAACGCCCGGGATAAGCGTCTTTCATATTCCGCTCGCTTAATCTCAATTGCGCCATAGCGCTGAACATTGTCGTTCATAAACTGGGTATCCAACAAATTAAACTCGTGGGCCCGAAGAATTTCGATTAGGTAATGAAAAGCGACTTTCGACGCATTGGAGACCAACATAAACATAGATTCCCCAAAGAAAGCCGACCCAATGTGAACACCATACAAACCTCCCACCAATTTCCCATCCTCATATGCTTCCACCGAATGCGCGAAACCCATGTTGAATAATTCGACATAAGCCTGAATGATTTCTTCTGAGATCCACGTTTCTTCCTCATACGCCCGAGGAGCGGCACAGGCACGCATGACAGCCTCGAATTGCGTATCAATCCGAATCTCAAATTGACCACGATTCAAAATAGGCTTTAAGGATTTAGCAGGTTTGTAGGTATCAATGGGAATGATGGCACGGGGGTCCGGGCGGTACCAATAGATCGAACCATCCCGCTCGGCCATGGGAAAAACGCCGGAAGTGTAGGCATAGATTAAGGCTTCCGCTGTTAAAGAATTATCATTTTCCATGAAATAATCGGGTGAATATTGGGATTTCCCCGCTGAATTACTGAAATTTGCCCCCTATATCTAGACAAAATTAGCGTTTAATCGCGCGGTTTATCAAGAACATGAAGATAAATAATTCAATTGGGTACGTAATCTCCTCGCTACGACGACGAAGATTCATCTTCAGGGTATAGTCCCCTGCAAGATTGATTTACCTATTTGTTTCATTTATACTTGATTCCATTCATGAATTCATATACTGTTCAAATCGCTAGTCAAGCCCATTTTGACCTAGCGAAATCCATTTGCGATGAGATGGCAGAATCTGCCAAAGCACGCGGAACCGGGATTGCGAAACGTACCCCCGAATACCTCCAAGAAAAGATGTCGGAAGGCAAAGCCATCATCGCCACAGACGATGTGACAGGTGAATTTGTGGGTTTCTGTTACATTGAAACATGGCAGCACGGGAAGTTTGTGGCCAACTCGGGTTTAATCGTAAAACCGAGCCACCGACAATATGGAGTAGCCAAAGCCGTAAAATCCAAGGCATTTGAATTGTCACGTAGCCGTTTTCCTGATGCCAAAATCATTGGTATCACGACTTCGTTGGCGGTAATGAAGATCAACTCGGATTTGGGCTATGAGCCGACCACCTTTTCGGAATTACCAGTTGATGATAATTTTTGGAAGGGATGTCAATCATGCGTCAACTACGATATTCTAACAAGAACAGAACGTAAGATTTGCTTGTGTACCGGTATGATTTACGATCCGAATCAGGCAAGTCCAAAACCCGAGTCGGATGAAAAGTGGATCTTTTTGAAGAACATTGCCGACTTCACCCAATTGAAAAAAATTAAAGAGAAATTATTAATGCCTTTTCACAAGAAAGGAAAATCCAAATAAATTATGAGCAAGCCGAAAGTAATTTTAGCATTTAGTGGGGGTTTAGATACGTCTTTCTGTGTCAAATACTTAACCGAAGAGCGCGGCATGGAAGTGCACTCTGCCTTGGTTGACACGGGTGGATTTTCACCAGCGGAATTGAAAACCATCGAAGAGAAAGCCTATTCTTTGGGTGTGACGTCTCACGTGACACTAGATGTTGTAGAAGAATATTACCAAGATTGCATCAAGTATTTGGTTTTTGGTAACGTATTGAAAAACAATACCTATCCCCTTTCTGTATCGGCAGAACGTGTTTTCCAAGCGACAGCCGTCGCTAAATACGCGGCAAAATTAGGTGCCAAAGCCATCGCACATGGTAGCACGGGTGCAGGAAATGACCAAGTTCGATTCGACGTAGTTTTCCGCATCTTGGCTCCTGAATGTGAGGTTATCACGCCTATTCGTGATTTGCAATTATCCCGTGAGGCGGAAATCGACTTCTTAAAGTCGAAGGGTGTGGTACAGGAATGGCATAAATCAACTTATTCGATCAACAAAGGTCTTTGGGGAACTTCGGTGGGTGGAAAAGAAACCTTGACTTCAGACGGTTATTTACCTGAGGAGGCTTGGCCAACGCAATTGACCGAGACGAAACCATCGAAGATTTCCTTGCAATTCGAATATGGCCAATTAGTAGGCCTGGATGGCAAAAAATACCCGAGTTCAGTCGACGCGATTCGTGAATTGACGGCACGTGCGGGGGCTTATGCGATCGGTCGGGACATCCACGTAGGTGACACGATCATTGGTATTAAAGGCCGTGTGGGCTTTGAGGCGCCAGCACCTTTGATTATTATCAAGGCTCACCATTTATTAGAAAAGCATGTATTGACAAAACACCAATTGTACTGGAAGCAGAACATCGGTGATATGTATGGTACTTTATTGCACGAGGGACAATTCTTGGATCCGATTATGCGGAACTTTGAAACCTTCTTGGCAGATACGCAAGACAATGTAACGGGAACGGTACATGTGGTCTTATCGCCTTATCAATTCCAAGTGACGGGAATCGAGTCGAAATTTGACTTGATGTCGTCGGCATTCGGGGCTTATGGCGAAATGAACAAAGCTTGGTCGGGCGATGATGTGAGAGGTTTCTCCAAAATCGTATCGAACCAAACGATGATTCACCGGAAAGTAAACCAATCGAACTAATGGCAAAAATTGGAATCGTAGGAGCTGCAGGCTACACAGGTGGCGAATTATTACGCATTTTGGTGCATCACCCGGATGTGCATTTGACATGCATCATGTCGAATTCGCAAGCGGGTAAATTGGTTTCGGATGTGCATACCGACTTGCTTGGCTCCACGAATGCCCGTTTTTGTGCCGATTTGAGTCCGGTGGATGTCTTGTTTTTATGTTCGGGACATGGTGAGTCGAAGAAATTTCTAGCGGCTAACGACATTCCTTGGCATACCAAAATCGTGGACTTAAGTACCGACTTCCGGGATGAATCCGAGGGTTTCGTGTATGGTTTGGCGGAATTCCAAAAGGAGAAAATCCAGTCGGCCACTAAAATCGCCAATCCGGGCTGCTTCGCAACCTCCATCGAATTAGCGTTGTTGCCTTTATCACAGGCGGGATTATTGACTTCGGATGTACATGTGTCGGCCGTTACAGGTTCGACGGGTGCGGGACAGGCGCTTTCCTCAACGAGTCATTTTTCGTGGAGAAATAATAACATCAGTATTTACAAGGCCTTTACGCACCAGCATTTAACGGAAATCGGAATGGTATTGGGCGCTAAAAAGCCGGCACCGAAAGTGAATTTTATTCCTTACCGCGGAAATTTCTCGCGCGGAATTATGGCGAATGTGTATACAACTTATGCCGGAACCCAAGAAGAAGCGATTGAATTATACGAGAACTATTATGCGAATTCCCCCTTTGTCTTTGTGAGTCCACAAGCCGTGGATGTCAAGCAAGTGGTAAATACGAATAAATGCTTTTTGCATTTGGAGGTTCATGATGGGCAATTACTCATTAGTTCGGTGATTGATAATTTAATCAAGGGCGCATCCGGACAGGCCGTACAAAACATGAATCTGATGTTGGGCTGGCCAGAAACGGCGGGGTTGGGTTTGAAGGCGATAGGATTTTAGAGAACTAAGAGGTAAGAACTAAGAGGTTAGAGGTTAGAACTAAGAGGTAAGAACTAAGAGGTAAGAGGTTAGAGGTAAGAACTAAGAGGTAAGAATTTATACCTTTGGACTTTGGACTAAGGACTTCGGACTGAAAACCTTCGGACTGCAAACCTTCGGACTAATGACTTCGGACTGAAAACCTTCGGACTAATGACTTCGGACTTAAATAAAAAAGACTAGCGACTAGTGACTAGCGACTTATAACATATGCAACTATT
>JBDKFF010000220.1:0-2919 GCA_039798865.1 Bacteroidota bacterium | reverse complement strand
TCCAAAAAATAAGCCTTTCCTGTCACGTATTGTAGGGGTTCCCCAAGAGATAATCGTCGAAGATCGGATTCAAACTCGTCTGGTTTTTCGACCTCCTTTCCGAGCAAAATATCCAGGTTACTTGTCCCACATTTCATATTCAAATAGGCTTGTGCAATCGCTTTGGCCTCATTTGCGTCATACATCGCGGAAATGGCGGTTTGGATTTGCTGAGATAATGTGGAAGCTGACACAAGCGACATAAAGCTATTTCTGGGGCGATGAACTTAATTAGGGAATGCTTTGGCAAAGCTACGGAAACCCGACCTGTTTGGCAACGTAAAAAAATATCCTATATTTGATACGAAAAATCTAATTAACTATGAACGTAAACAGACGGGAAGCCATACAGAGGCTCAGCATCCTGATGGGTGGAATGATTTCCGCACCTGCAATGGCTGGACTCAATGGCCAAAAATCACATGCTACCTTCGTGCAGTTTTCAGCCGCCCAAGAATCCTTGGTTGCTGAAATCGCCGATACCATCATCCCAACGACCGATACTCCTGGTGCTAAAGCTGCCGGCGTGGAGAAATTTATCATCCGCGTGGTTCAGGATTGTTATCCAGAAGCCAGCCAAAAAGTATTTGCCCAAGGGCTCGCGAAATTAGACGCGGATTGTCAAGCAAGATTTGGCAAAGGATTCATCGATGCCTCGAGCACACAACGCAAGGAAGCATTGACCACCTGTATGTTGGAATCCGATGCAACCCGCAAAAGTGTCAAAGGTCAGCCAACCTTCTTCTTCATGATTAAGGAATTGACAACCACCGGCTACTTTACGTCTGAAATCGGCGCAACCAAAGCATTAGAATACTTGCCAATTCCTGGCAAATTCGATGGTTGTATGCCATTATCTTCCACACAAAAAACCTGGGCACTATGAATCTGAACATCGACGCAATCAAATCAATGACTTATGACGCCATCGTCGTAGGTTCAGGCGTTTCTGGCGGATATGCTGCCAAGGAATTGACTGAAAAAGGACTACGTGTATTAGTCCTAGAAAAAGGAAAAAAATTCGACCACGTAACGGCCTACGAGCCAAGCTATAAAGATCCGTGGGATTTTAAATACAATGGTTTATTGACCAACGAGCAAAAGGCCTCGCACCCAAAACTTGCCCGCGATTATCCCTACAACGAGATGACCGAGAAGTATTGGATGAATGACTCCGACTCGCTTTATAAGGAAGTTAAACGCTTCGACTGGTTCCGTCCAGATATCGTGGGTGGAAAATCCATCATGTGGGGACGTCAAACGTATCGTTTGTCGGACATCGACTTTGAGGCCAACCTAAAAGATGGAATCGCGGTGGACTGGCCAATTCGTTACAAGGACATTGCTCCTTGGTATTCATACGTGGAAAAACACGTAGGTATTTCGGGCGAGGCTTTGGGCCTACCTCAATTACCAGATTCGGAATTCTTGAAACCGATGGACATGTACTGCGTAGAGAAAGAAGTTCGCCAACGAATCGAAAAGAATTTCCCGGGACGTAACATGACAATTGGTCGGGTGGCCAACTTATCCGAAGCGAAAGAAGCTCAATTGAAAATTGGCCGTTCGGCTTGTCAATATCGTAATAAATGCCGTTTGGGTTGTCCATATGGCGCGTATTTCAGTACGCAATCTTGTACCTTGCCACCGGCTGCGAAAACAGGATTATTGACCTTACGTCCGGATTCTGTTGTTTCGGAAATCTTGTTTGATAATGCGAAACAAAAGGCAACGGGTGTACGCGTGATCGATACCGTAACCAAAGATGTTCGTGAGTATTTTGCGAAAATCATCTTCGTTTGTGGTTCGACGGTAGCATCAACTGCATTATTATTGAATTCTAAATCATCTCGTTTCCAAAACGGATTAGGAAATGATTCAGGCGAGTTAGGACATAACTTGATGGATCACCACTTCCGTGTGGGTGCAGCGGGTACTTGGGAAGGTGATGAAGATAAATACTACATCGGCCGTCGGGCAAATGGTATCTACATTCCACGGTACCGCAACATTGGTAATGATAAGCGTGATTATTTACGTGGATTCGGATACCAAGGTGGCGGATCTCGTCAGAGCTGGAATCGCGGCGTAAACGACATGAGTTTCGGAGCGGATTACAAGGATGCGATGACAAAACCAGGACCATGGACCATGAACTTGGGTGGTTTTGGGGAGACCTTGCCGTACCACGAAAATAAAATGTATTTGGACCCAACAACAAAAGACAAGTGGGGCATTCCAGTGGTCGTATTCGACGCAGAATTCAAGGAAAATGAAATGAAGATGCGGAAGGATATGATGGAAGACGCGAAAGAGATGTTGGAAAGCGCAGGCTTGAAAAACGTTCGTGCCTTCGACAATGGTTCCTATCCAGGTATGGCCATTCACGAAATGGGAACGGCACGTATGGGTCGTGATCCGAAGACTTCAGTCTTGAATGGCAATAACCAGTTGCATGCAGTAAAGAACGTATTCGTAACAGATGGCGCTTGTATGACGTCAACTTCATGCGTGAACCCATCGTTGACCTACATGGCATTGACAGCGCGTGCCGCAGACTTTGCTGTGAAAGAAAGTAAAAAGAAAAACCTTTAATGAAAATGGGCTTCGGCCCATTTTTTTTGTCTTATGAAAAAACTACTTGGAACATTAAGTCTACTTACCTTAGGAACGGCTGCCTTGGCACAATATCAAACGATTGGTAAAATCCATCGTTACGATGCTGGATTAGATGCTTTGCTTGACACGACAGCCAAAATTGAAATCGTTGCCCAAGGCTTTACGTGGTCGGAAGGTCCGGTTTGGGTCAAAAAGGAAGGCTATTTGCTTTTCACCGACGTGCCCGAAAACATCATTCATAAGTGGTCGGAAGCCAAAGGC
>JBDKFF010000219.1:0-5073 GCA_039798865.1 Bacteroidota bacterium | reverse complement strand
GAGGCCATTCTTGGATTCACCGAGATTATTGAAGCAAAAACCAAAAGCGAATTTTTAGCATCGGCCATTTTAAAGCGTGCCCAATCTTATACAAATACAGAACAATTTGAGCTCGCTTTAGCAGATTACAAACGAATCATTAATGAATTCTCGGGGGATAAGATTGCCAAAGATGCCTTAATTGGATTACAAGAAAACCTGATTAAAGTTGGTCGTCCCGAAGAATTCAGCCAGGTACTTGAGAATTACCAGAGTTCGACGAATGCCGTTGAGGATGCCGATGCCATGGATTTAAAATACAGTGCAGCGAAAGGTATATACGATGGTAAAAAGTTCGATAAAGCGATTCCAGCTTTAAAAGAGTTTGCTAGCAAATATCCCAACGATGAGAATGTGGTTGAAGCTTATTTCTTAATTGCAGATGCGGCAGATCAAATTAATGATTCGACAGAGGCTTTGGTCGCTTACAAAAAAGTGATTGAGCAAAATGCTCACCCACAGCTAAACAAAGCGATTATACGTGCTGCTGAATTAGAGAGCAAAATGGGTAACTATGTTGAATCTGTCGGATTTTACCGGATGCATGCCAATAAAAATCCTGAGGTTGAGAACCAATTGAATGCTTACAATAACATCTTCAAAGCGTATTATGCAGCGAAATTGTTAGATTCCGTAGGGAAGGTCATCACAGAAATTCAAGCATTGAGTCTTTATTCGAAGGAAGAACAAGCAAAAATGAGTCGGGGCTTAGCAGAAGCCTATTCTGATAGTACGAGCTTAGGTCTACGAACAGAATGGTTGAACAAAACAATTGAATTGGATCCGAAAGGGGATATTGGAGCCGAGGCACAATATCAATTAGCGGTTCAATTATCCAAAGAGGGTAAGATTAAGGAGTCGAATGAGATGATCACCGCGAAGTTTAAAAACGAATTTGCCGAGGCATCGGATAGCGTGATGGGGCGGGCGTATATTTTGTTGGCGACCAACTTCGTTTCGTTGAAAAATCTTCCACAGGCTAAGGCAATTTTAAAATCAGTCATTGACAATTCGACTGACAATGAGGTCATTGAAATAGCCAAAACAACTTTAAAAAGCTTACCCCTTAAATAAACGAATATGAAATTTCAAATGAAAAAAAATCCAATAATCATTTGTGGTGTACTCATGCTAGGGGTATCAGCGTCATTATTTGCCCAAGACAAGAAGGAAGGAAATATCCAGAATGATGATATCATTTTGGAAAAGGAAAGAAAGATTGTCCTTCAGCCACAGATTTCACGCAATTTTGAACCACTCAATGAAATCGAGAATTCGAAAAAAGGGCGGAGCATGAAATATGAATTTGTTGATCGGAAATGGGAGGCAATAAGCAATACCTTATTGACCACTTCGATCATTAATCCTCGGGAAGGGGATGAATTGGTTTCCTCCTTTGGTCCTAAATTCAAGAACCTGATAAAAATTGGTGCTGGAAATTATGGACATACCTTATTAAATGGTCATTTTGGATTTAGTCCTAAAGAGAATCAGTTTCAAGGCGTATACATAAACCATGATGCCAATCGCCGGGGACCGGTGAGCCTAGGGAATTCGAGTCGCAACGAAAACGAGGCAAAAGTCTATAGCAAGACTTTCACGGGCAACTATTTTTTAGATGGACAGATAAGCTTTAAAAGAACGGAGAATAATTACTATGGACGTCCGGAGGAAGCATTTACTACCTTACCAGCCATAAAAGATTTAGAAATCGCTTACAATCGGTTTAATTATTCAGGCAGCATTTCAAACGCTAAAAAAGACGCTAAATTCGACTACATCGCTACATCGGGTTTAAATTATTTAACGAATAACTACACGAGCCGTGAATGGATTTGGGAAAGTAAATTGCATGGAATCCTGCATGTAACGGATAATTTCTCTGCCTATTTGACGGGAGAAATGAATTTGTCAGAGAATACTTTCGAACAAGTGAAAGATAATAATCGTCGCGAATTATACCGTGTCAAACCGACATTTTTATACAAGAATAATCGCCTAACTGTTACAGGGGGGCTAAACATTGTGAATGAAAAAGACAAATCGGTTACTTTAAACAAAACGCGCTTATTCCCTTTGTTGAAGGTGGATTTTAAACCTACCGACTTCCTTCATGTATTTGTGGGATTAGGCGGAGATACGTATTTCAACAGCTATAACCAATTCACGAATGAGAACAATTGGTTAGCTCCACGTACAGCACCGAATTTGCAAAACACCACGCAAAGTTCGAATATCTATGGAGGTTTAAAGGGCTCCAATGAGCGTAATCTAGATTTTGAATTGAAATTCGGCTACTCAGAATTCAATAATTTAGCCATGTTTGTCAATAATACAGCTGATCCATCCAACTTCGGAATTGTGTATTCAAATACGAAAGTGGAAAAGACAGCCAAGGTATTTAACATGTCAGGACAAGTTAACTACCAGACCTTTGACAAGGTACTATCCATCTTAAAATACGACTTCAACACCTATCAGGATATTGTATATGATGAAGCCGAATTAGCGGGGATAGATAAACCGATACATCGTCCAATGATGAATTTATCTTTCACCAATTCGATTACATTTAAGGATAAAATCATTGTATCCCCGGATGTCTTTTATATTTCTGGCCTGTATCGATTTGAGAAGTCCTTGGGAGAACAAGTGGAACAATTACCTGATATCATTGATTTGAATTTGAAGGTTAATTATTTGATTACGAAGAAGTTTAATATTTCAGTCAGTGCAAATAACTTATTAGGTAAGAATTACGAGCGCTATTTTAAATACAAAAATCAGGGGCTTAACTACACGGTTGGGGTAGCCTATTCATTTTAATAAGGACGATAATGAATCCAATGATCGAATTTATTGAGACCTTGCTTTACACGCATGATTGTGTGATTATTCCACATTTTGGAGGTTTTGTATTGAATACAAAAGATTTCCAATTAAGTGAAAACGATCAACTAATTGTACCAAAATCGAAATGGGTGGCATTCAACGAGCGTTTACAATCGGATGATGGATTGGTGGCTACAGAATGGGCAATAGCAAAAGGGATTAACCAAAAGCAGGCCTTTGCAGCAGTACATCGCTTTGCGGAGGAGTTATCATCGAAATTAAAAGCAGAAAAAACGCTAGAATTTGGTAAAATAGGGGTATTTAGTTTGAGTCATTCAGGTCGAATCCAATTTGAACCGAATCAAGAAATTAATTTTGATTTGAATCAATATGGTTTGTTCCCTGTGAGCATTGGTCAAAAAAAGAGCAAACCTGTATTAATTCCGAGTCCTGTTGAAAAATCGAGCGAAGATTTACCCATTGCAGAACCTGAACCAATCAAAAGAGTCAATCAAGGTCAATTTTATGGTTATGTGCTCCTTGCCTTTTTAATTGGAGGAATTGCGGCATTTTATTTAACAGAACCTAATTCACGTTTTGTCAATAGTTCCTTTAGTCCATTGACGATTCGGATCAAAAAGGAAAAAACAATTGAAAGTAAAATAACAAAGCCCGCGGAGGTCCAAAAGGAAGCAAACAAGGTTGAGGAAAAAGCGGATGTACCGGTGCCTGTATCATCAGGAATTTATTTAGTTGTAGGTAGCTTTAAAACGGAAGCCAAGGCAGCCCTTTGTCAAGCTGAATTAGTGGCAAAAGGATTTGAAGACGTAAAAATCATTGAAAAGGGAGCAGGAGAGGTGCATTTCCGCGTTAGTGTGGGTGAAGTAGCCGATTTCAATGAAGGCTATGCCGCAGCGGCACGTTTAAAGTCAGAAAAGAAATTAGACATTTGGGTTTACAAAAGATAAGCAATATGAGCGTTAGCTATTCACAAAAAGATTTTGAAAAAAAGAATCAAATCAAAGCATTGATTATAACGATTCTGATAAATACGATCTTGTTTCTATTGATTTGGCAGGTTAAAATCTGGAATGAATCCCCGAGCCCAATAATCCCTAACATTGAGGAAGCTCAGGCAGGCGAGATTACTTTTGAGCAAGAGCCTCCAGCACCTGCTCCGGAACCAAGGGCGCAAGAAGAAATTACGCAAACAACCAAGCAAGAAGAAACAAATTTAGTTACGCCCATCACAAGTAACGCTCCGAGTACGGTGACCGTGAAAAAAAATCCGGAAGTAATCCCTACCGTAGAAAAAGAAGTTGAGCCGGTCATCGATCAAAGTTTAACCATGGGAAAAAGAGCTGCCAAAAGCGGTTCTTCAGGTTCAGGAACGGGAACGGGCACGGGAAGTGGTTCTGGTAACGGAACAGGTTCAGGCAGCGGTAGCGGTGGAAGCGGAAAGGGCTCAGGCGCTGGAAATGGAGAGGGCAAAATAGCCGATGAGTGGACCTTTGATACAAACTCATTAAAAGGAATTGATAATGGATCAGAGACAGGAGAAATAACCTTCTTCATCCGTATCAATGAGAAAGGAAATGTAACTGAAATTCGCATCGACCGGACTAATGTGAAATTATCCTTAGCTGAGAAATATAAAAAATTAATTAAAAACGCGCGGTTTACACCCAAAAGCGATGGTATTAGACGTGGCGCTAGTGGTATGAAAACCATCCGAATTAAGGCTACCAACTAATTATGATGAGTTACGAAGAAGTCATCAGCTTCTTGTATGCCCAATTGCCTGTCTTTCATCGCGAAGGAAAAAAAGCTTATAAACCCGGATTAGGGAATATTGAACAATTGGCTGAGCGATTGGGAAATCCACATCAAGCGTTCAAATCCTTGCATATTGCCGGGACAAATGGCAAAGGGAGTAGTTCACATTTTATGGCCTCCATTTTACAGGCACATGGATATCGAGTAGGCTTATATACCTCACCGCATCTAAAGTCATTCACCGAACGGATAAAAATCAATGGCCAAGAGGTTCCCAAATCTTGGATAGTTGATTTTTTCCTGACTTATCAGCCATTATTATCCGAAATCAAACCGAGTTTTTTTGAATGGACCGTCATTATGGCTTTTCAATACTTTAAAGAACAGGGAGTTGATTATGCGATTATTGAAACGGGTTTAGGGGGG
>JBDKFF010000218.1:0-5722 GCA_039798865.1 Bacteroidota bacterium | reverse complement strand
AAAAAGCTTCCTACCATGATGGGGGAGGTTGATGTGATTCGTAGTTTACAGACCTTGCCCGGTGTTTCATCCGTGGGTGAAGGTGCGAATGGCTTGAATATCCGTGGTTCCAATGTGGATCAAAACCTGATTTACATTGATGATACGCCGATTTTCAATCCGACGCACATGTTTGGTTTGTTCTCGGTATTTGCTTCCGATGCGATTCGTGATTTGGAATTGTACAAGGGAGGTATTCCCTCACGTTTTGGGGGTAGAACGGCTTCGGTGATGGATATCAAGATGATTGAGCCCAGTACGGAGAAGTTTAAAATGCAGGGAGGAATTGGTTTGGTTTCCAACCGTGTTATGGCTGAAATTCCGGTTATCAAAGAAAAATTATCCGTTTTAGTGGCAGCGCGTTTATCTGCGAATGACTTTTTATTCAAAGCTGTAGCACCTCCAAATTTGAAAAACATTCGCGCGAATTTTACCGATATCGCCACCAAAGTTTTTTATCGCCCAAATCAAAAAAATACGATTTCTTTATCGGCCTATGTGAGTAATGATTTTTATCGCGTAGACTCACTCTTTAGTATTGAAAACGTTGTAGCCAAACAAACCTCTTTTGATTATGGCCATAAGAATGGTTCAGTGCATTGGAATCATTACTTTTCGCCGAAATTAAGCATGCTCGTGGCTGGTGCCTTATCCTATTACTCGACCAAGACTTATGCGCCTGACTCGGTGAATACCATCAATTTAAACTCCTCCATTTTATATCGAAATGGAACGATCAGTTTTGATTACCAACCTGTAGAGAAGCATAAATTTAATTTTGGTGCGACCCTAACTCGCTATGATATCAACCCAGGCGTTTTAAACGATGGGATTTCTTCCCGTGTGGCAACTGTGAAATTAGCTACAGAGCAATCCATTGAGTCGGCCATCTATTTGGACGATGAGTGGAAGATGAATGAAAAACTGACCATTCAAGCGGGTATTCGATATGCGAATTATTGGCGGATTGGAGCGGGAACCGTGAATGAATACGCTCCTGGCTTAATGCCGTCGCTGAATTCGATTGTTCGTAAAAAGGAATATGCGGATGGAGAGGTGATGGCGAGTTATGGGGGATTTGAGCCTCGTTTAACTTTGAAATACTCATTGGCAGAGAATACGACCTTGAAGTTTGGGTATAACCGCCAACAACAGTTCTTCCAATTACTTTCGAACAATACGACTCCTTTGCCAACCTCCCGTTGGAAGACAGCGGATTCATTTATTAAACCTCAGCAAAGTGATTTTGCTTCGTTAGGTTTCTTCAAGACCTTTAATGAAAACGTTTTTGAGATTTCCTTGGAATCGTATTACCGGAATGTTCGGAATACCTTGGATTTTGTCTCGGGAGCTAATTTGCAATTGAATCCCAATATTGAAACCCAATTGATTACGGGTAAGTCAAAGGCGTATGGATTTGAATTGATGTTGCAAAAAAAGAAGGGGGAAAACTCGGGTTGGATTTCTTACACTTATGCGCGTGCTTTCAACCAGATGATTGGTGATTTTCCTGAAATTCAGGCGATTAACAATGGGAACTGGTTTGCGACGAATTATGACAAGCCACATTCATTTAATGCGATGTGGAATATTCAGCCCTCAACGCACCATAGTTTCTCCTTCACGTTTGTATATAATACCGGACGACCTTTTTCATCTCCTTCGGGTAGTTATGAAATCGCGGGTAAGAAATATGCTGTTTTTGCAGAACGCAATAATGATCGCGTCAGGGATTATCATCGTTTAGATTTTTCTTGGACAGTGAATAATCCTTCGATGAAGCATAAGCGTTGGGAGGGAAGTTGGGTCTTTACGGTATATAACCTATACGGCCGCCAAAATCCTTACTCGGTCTTCTTTAAGTCGACCAAAAATGGCTTAAAAGCCTATGAGTTGAGCGTATTTGCTTCTCCATTTATCTCGATGACCTACAATTTTAAATTTTTATAAGAATGCCTTTTTCTAGACTAATCATATACCTTTTTGTTCTGTCGCTTTTTTCTTGCGTTCAGCCCATTGATAATTTTGTGCAGAAAGATGCTACATCTTTTGTAACCATAGAAGCGGATATCGCTGATGATCCTGAATTATGTAAAATTCGTTTGTCAAGTTCTGCCAATCGGATTATGTCAACCTTGCCTCAACCGATTACGAAGGCCGAGGTATATATCATGGATGCACAAGGCCAAAAAACATATTTCAAGGAAGTTGCTAAACCATTAGGTACTTATTTGCCTGCCGACAAGGGTTTTGCTGGTAAAGTGGGAGGAAGTTACAAGTTGTTTATCAAGACCTTGGCTGGTCAGCAGTATGAGAGCTCGGTGGAGACGATGCGTACCGTGCCTGAAATTGAAAATTCAATCGTGCGCTTTGAAGCTTTTGAGCAATATGCCAAAGTAGATCCTCGCCGTGCTGGATTTACCGTTTACCTGGATTTCAAGGATATGGCAAGTGAAGGAGATTATTACATGTGGAATTGGAAACACTATGAAAACGTGCAATTTTGTGCTACTTGTACGGATGGTGGACGATTTGACTTCGTGAAAACATTGGATTGCGTTATGCCTCGTTTTCCCAATAATAACATCTTAAACTACCGTTGCAATGGAAATTGTTGGGATATCATTACCAATAATGACTTAAACGTATTTTCGGATGTGTTGACGAATGGACAGCGTGTCGTGGGCCGACAAGTTGCTCGCCTTCCATTCGATGGCTATGGGGCTTATTATTTCCGATTGGAGCAGCGTTCCATAACGAAGACTGTCTATAATTTCTATCAATCATTGATTTCATCCCAACAATCTACGGGTTCTTTGTTTGATGTGCCTGCAGAAACTCGTTTCAGTTTAAACATAAAATCCATAACAAATCCCAATGAACGCGTGTTAGGTATATTTAACGTGTTTTCGGTGCGTAAAAAGATTTTTAATATCGATCGTCGGAAAGATATTCCAGCGGGTTACTCACCGATCACATTCCCAATACCTGGCGAAACTTATGCATGTCCTCCGGGATCCGTAGGTTGTCAAGATTTGGCACCTTGTGTAGAGGGGCCAACGCGGACAAAAATTACGCCAGAGGGTTGGGTCTTCTAATTAATTAGACCAAATTTGTGTTATGATTGGAGTTTTGTTAGTGAATTTGGGTACGCCGGATAATCCGAAGACCCCTGCAGTTCGTAAATACCTGCGTGAATTTTTAATGGATGGTCGGGTCATTGATATCCCCTACATCATTCGTAGCATCCTTGTTAACGGCATTATAGCCCCTTTCCGGGCCCCACAATCCGCCAAAATCTACCAAGAATTGTGGGAGGAGCGTGGCTCGCCCCTCAAGTTTTATGGGGAAGACGTGGCGAGAGATTTGCAGACTCAATTAGGCGATGCCTATTATGTTCGCTTGGCGATGCGTTATCAGTCGCCGGACATGAAGACTGCCCTGGCCGACATGCAATCCAAGAATCTCAAGAAACTCATCGTGATTCCTTTCTTTCCTCAGTATGCTTCGGCTACAACAGGCTCCGTGTATGAGCGTGTGATGGAATTGATGAAGGATTGGCAGGTCATGCCTGCACTTTCTATGGTGAGTTATTTCTATGATCATCCAGAATTTGCGAAGTATTTTGCCTCCAAAGCGGCGAACTACCAAAAGGATGTCGATTTCGATTATTACTTATTCTCTTACCATGGTGTTCCTGAACGTCATATTCGCAAAGGGGATTATACCAAAAATACCTGTGTTTTCGGTACTTGTTGCGACACAATTACCGAGAAAAACCACGGTTGTTACCGAGCGCAATGCCACGAAACTACGCGTCGGATTGCCGCTGAAATGGGCTTGAAGCCTGGTACTTATGGAACGGCGTTCCAAAGCCGCTTAGGTCGCGACCCTTGGTTACAACCCTATACGGATGATACCATCAAGAAATTAGTAGCTGAAGGCAAGAAGAAAATCTTGGCTTTCTCGCCCGCTTTTGTGGCAGATTGTTTAGAAACCACGATCGAGGTAGGAGAGGAGTACAAGGAATTATTTGAAGAAGCCGGTGGTGAACATTGGCAATTGGTAGAAAGTCTGAACAATTCGCCTGAATGGGTGGGAATATTAGAAGATCTCGTTAAAAAAGCATAAGATGTTGTATTTGGTATTGTCCGTTATTTTCTCCGTTTTATTATTGGTGAATTTTCGTGCACATGCGCGTTTTCAAGTTGATACGCGAATTGCGATTCTATTAAATTACCCAGTTTGTTTTTTGACGGCCTATTTTCACCAACCGTCCGCAATTCCATTTCAATGGCCTTCCACGATGGATACCGCCTTATTGATGGTTATGGGTGTCGGCTTTGTCATTACGTTCTTGTTATCGGGCTTCTCAACGCAGCGGAATGGTATGGCGCCTACATCTTTGGCGAATAATATTTCCTTGGTGATCCCAGTGCTCATCAACTTATTTATTTTAAAAACGGGAGGTGATATTACCATTCCCATCGCAGCTGGACTTGCTTTTTCGTTCGCGGCAATTTATTTCTGCAGTCCCAAAGTAAATTTGGAATCCGGCTTCAAACCCGTGGTCTCTTTGTTGATCGCCGTATTTGTCGCCTATGGATTAACGAATACCTTATTTGGTTATTTAAATAGCTATTTGACTACGCAAGTGGGTGGGACTTTGCCATTTATCATGATGTTGTTGATCGGTTCCATGGCCGGCGCGGTGATTGTTTTGATTTGGAACTCGATAAAGGGTAATTTGAATTGGAATCGGAATTCGGTGCTTGCTGCGATTCCATTAGGTTTACCTAATTTCTTTTCCTTTTACTTCCTATTGAAGGCCTTGGATGCCTTCCAAAATAATGTGGCCGTGGTATTGACCATGTATAATCTAAGCGTCATCCTGTTGAGTGCGATTAGTGCCTATTTGATTTTCAAGGAGCAACTCACGAAACGCCAATGGCTGGGATTAGCTTTGGGTTGTGTGGGGATTGCGCTTTTAAATGGTCTGTAGAGACGCGATACTTCGCGTCTTTTTCGATTTGTAGAGACGTGATACTTCGCGTCTAAAAATTGCAAAATCGACCTAAATCACTGATAATTCCGATTATTTTATAAAAAAAAGACGCGAAGTATCGCGTCTCTACAATCATTCTTACCTCTTACCTCTTACCTCTAACCTCTAACCTCCATTAAAGAACATTCGCCGTCTGCTCCTTAATCTTCTCCAGCTCGTCCTTCATGTTCACGACAAGGCGTTGGATTTGTGAGTCATTGGCTTTGGAACCGATGGTGTTGATTTCCCGACCGATTTCTTGGGCCATGAAGTTCAACTTCTTACCATTTCCTTCCTCGAGGATATCGATGAAATAGCCTAAATGTGTTCCGAGGCGTACTTTTTCCTCGGAAATGTCGAATTTCTCAATGTAATAAACCACCTCTTGCTCAAAGCGATTTTGGTCGAAGTCTTCATTTAAACCTAATTCCAACAACGATTTTTTCATCCGTTCGCGAATACCCGGCATACGCACCAAATCCTGCTCAGTGACCTGATCTAGACCTGATTTAATCGATGCAATGTATTCCCGGAATTTATCCTCCACGATCTTACCCTCACGTGCCCTAAATTCCTTACACTCTTTTACCGCTTCCTGGATTGCATCATAAATCACTTGCCATAACGCTTCGATTTCTT
>JBDKFF010000217.1:0-4832 GCA_039798865.1 Bacteroidota bacterium | reverse complement strand
GTAACTATACTGCGGATCAAAAAGCACAAATGGAGGCAGCTATTGAGGCTACTCTAAACTCGGTAACTGAGAAGGAAGTTGTGAAGGGGGTTGTTGTGAGCAAAACAGACCGTGAAGTAATCGTCAACATTGGATTTAAGTCTGATGGTTTAGTATCTGCATCTGAATTCCGCGATATGCCGGATTTGAAAGCAGGCGACGAGGTAGAAGTTTACATTGAGAATCAAGAAGATTCAAATGGCCAATTGATCTTATCTCGCAAATTAGCGAAGGTAATGGGAGCTTGGACGAACATTGAGAAGGCTTTGGAAGAAGACACAATCATCAATGGTTTCGTGAAGCGTCGTACAAAAGGTGGTTTGATCGTAGATATTTTTGGAATCGAGGCGTTCTTGCCGGGTTCTCAAATTGATGTGAAGCCAATCCGTGATTTCGATATTTTTGTTGGCAAGAATATGGAAGTTAAGGTGGTTAAAATCAACCATACAAATGACAACGTAGTTGTTTCTCACAAAGTATTGATTGAGAAGGATCTTGAGGCGCAACGTCAATTGATCTTGAACAACTTAGATAAGGGTCAAGTATTAGAAGGTGTGATCAAAAACATGACTAACTTCGGTGTGTTCATCGATTTAGGTGGTGTGGATGGTTTATTGCACATTACAGATATCTCGTGGGGACGTATCAACCACCCACAAGAGGTGTTGAGATTAGATCAAAAAATCCAAGTGGTTGTATTAGACTTTGATGAGAACAAGAAGCGTATCTCATTGGGTATGAAGCAATTGCAAGCACATCCTTGGGAAGCTTTAGCGGCTGAGGTTGAGGTTGGATCAAAAGTAAAAGGTAAAATCGTTAACGTTGCGGATTACGGTGCTTTCTTAGAAGTATTGCCAGGCGTTGAAGGTTTGATCCACGTTTCTGAGATGTCATGGTCTCAGCACTTGCGTAACCCACAAGATTTCTTGAAAGTAGGCGATGAAATGGAGGCCGTTGTGTTGACATTGGATCGTGCTGAGCGCAAGATGTCCTTAGGTATCAAGCAATTGACTGAAGATCCTTGGAACAAGACGGACTTATTGTCTAAATATGCAGTAGGTACGAAGCACAAAGGAACTGTTCGTAACTTGACTAACTTTGGTTTATTCCTTGAGTTAGAAGAGGGTATCGATGGTTTGGTACACGTATCTGACTTGTCATGGACAAAGAAAATCAAGCATCCATCTGAATTCGTTAAAGTTGGCGATTCATTAGATGTTATCGTGATTGAATTAGACGCGGACAACCGTCGTTTAGCATTAGGTCACAAGCAATTAGAAGAGAATCCTTGGGATACGTTTGAAAGTGTATTCACAGTAGGTTCGGTTCACAAGGCAACTGTTATTTCGAAAAATGACAAGATGGCGACTTTAGAATTACCTTACGGTATCGAAGGTTTGGCTCCATTGAAGCAATTGACGAAAGCAGATGAGTCGGTAGCTGAAGCGGGTGAGGCATTGGATTTCGTAGTAACTGAATTCCACAAGGATGATCGTAAGATTATTCTTTCGCACACACGTACATTCTCAGGTGCGCCAGTTGAAGAAGTAAAAGTAGAGAAGAAAAAAGCAACGAAAACAACCGAGAAGACGGCAACAGTTACAGCTGAGAAGTCGACAATGGGAGATATCGGAGCTTTATCTGCTTTGAAAGAGCAAATGGAAGGTGCTGAGCGTGAGCAAGCGATCAAAAAATTAGAGAAGAAATCTAAGAAAGCAGAGTAATATTTGTTTTAAGTTTTGATCAAAAGGGGATTCGGAAACGAATCTCCTTTTTTTGTGCTATCCTGAAATTAGCCGACAGATTTGTAAAATTTCAAGAAATAGATTGCTTATTTCGGGGCAATTTGTCAAATTGTAGTCTTGATGCCAAATGCAGAAATTCTGCGGGCATCGGAGTCATCTAAATCAATTAAACTATGGGAAATAATTCACGGAGAGACTTTCTAAAAAAGGCCGGTTTGGCAGCGGGAAGTTTTTACATTGTTCCGAGGCATGTATTGGGTAAGGGCTTTACGGCACCTTCCGACAAGTTAAACATTATGGGTATCGGTGCCGGCGGGAAAGGCCAAAGCGATATCATGAACTCATTTAACAAGGGCAAGGAAAACATCGTTGCTCTGGTAGATGTGGATGATCGCCGCGCGGTTCAGTCGCGGAAGGATTTCCCGAAAGCGAATTATTACCGTGATTTCCGTAAGGCATTGGATGCGGAAGGTGATAAGGTAGATGCAGTGATTGTTTCGACACCGGACCACACGCACACTACGATTGCCATGGAAGCGATGCGTCGCAAGAAGCACGTTTATGTACAAAAGCCATTGACGCATGATATCTACGAAGCCCGTATGATGACGGAGAAAGCTCGTGAAATGAAAGTCGTGACGCAAATGGGTAACCAAGGTTCTTCAGGTGACGGTGTTCGTCAAATGATTGAGTGGTTTGATGGAGGTGTGATTGGTAAAGTATCCGAAGTATTGGTTTGGACGAATCGTCCGGTTTGGCCACAAGGTATTTCTTATCCAGCTGCTGGACATCCTGTACCGGCGGAATTGGATTGGGATTTGTGGTTAGGACCATCAAAATATCGTGAATTTAATCCGGCATTTGTTCCATTTAAATGGCGTGGATGGTGGGATTATGGTACAGGTGCTTTAGGCGACATGGGATGTCACTTGTTAGATCCTCCATTTAAAGTATTGGGAATTCGGGATGCCTTGAACGTAGAATGTTCCGTAGGTTCTGTATTCTTAACGGATTGGGTTCCGGAGTGGATTCCAGAAGGATGTCCTCCATCGTCGATGGTAACCTTGAATTATGGACCATCTGCGAAAAACAAGTCAAACGTAAAGTTGACATGGTTTGATGGCGGTCTTCGTGCTCCACATCCTGCAGGTATTCCTGCGACAGAAATCATTGGAGATCCAGATGGAACCAATGGCGTGATTTTGATCGGATCGAAAGGAATCATGACTTGTGGTACTTATGGTATGTATCCAAAGGTATTCAAGGATGGCAAGCGTGTGGATGAGGCGGATCTTCCAAAAGCCAAATTGCCTCGCGTTGAGGGCGGTGCCGGTGGTCACAATACTCAATGGGTGGAGGCTTGTAAAGCAGGCTTTGGCAACATGGAAGTTAGTTCTCCATTCGATTACGCGGGTCCATTTACCGAGTCGGTATTGATGGGTAACTTAGCCATTCGTTCGTACATGTTGCGTGAAGGCGAAGGCCGTAATGCGAAGTACATTGGACGTCAACAATTAGAGTGGGATGCGGCGAATATGCGTATTACCAACTTTGAAGCGGCCAATCAATTCGTGAAACGCGAATACCGCGCGGGTTGGACAATGTAGTTATCAATTACTTGATATATTGAAAAGACGGGGGTTCTCTCCCGTCTTTTTTTTATTTTTGTTAAAATATTCATCTATGCAATTAAGCACTACCGGAGCAAATCAAGTTTTCCAACAAGTCGAATCGTTTATCCTTGAAAACGGATATACCATTGTTGACCATGATTTTTCTCGACCTTGGGGTGGTTTTTTTGTATTAGATGAAAGCCAGTCGGCTCAATTTGCTGCCCAGTTTTTCCCGGGTATATCCTTGGACTCGATTCAAATTACTCAGAAGTTGAGCCCTAAGTTTCTAGTGGTTGCTCCCAATAAACGTCTTTCTTGGCAATACCATTTTCGCCGTGCCGAGTTATGGTCAGTGACCTACGGCCCCATCGGCGTAGCTATTTCAGATACCGATGAACAATCCGAGCCAGGTATTTATCAGGTGAACGAGATCATCACTTTGCCCGTGGGTCAGCGGCATCGCCTTGTGGGTTTAGATCAATGGGGCGTCGTAGCTGAGATCTGGCAACATACGGATGCGGCTAATCCGTCTGACGAATCGGACATCGTTCGATTGCAAGATGACTTCGGCCGTTAATCGATTTAACAAACCGTTCATCTAAAAATAATACAAGAAAACTTTGTAGTCTTAAAAAGTTTCCATAGTTTTGCTCCCCACTTCATCAGGTGGACTAGCAAATGAAATCACGTATTTTAGAAAAAGGAACACAATTATTCTTTCGTTACGGCGTCAAGTCGGTAACGATGGACGCGATTGCCGCGGAATTAGGCATTTCTAAAAAAACGATTTATCAACATTTTCCAGATAAAGACGCCATGGTCCTTCAGGTGGTGGATGCCTTTATCGAAAAGGATGAAGTCAAATGGGTTGAGCTGGATAAGCAGTATCCCAATGTCATCGAAAAGATGTTCAAGTCCTTCGAAATGGTGAAGGAAATGTTGATGCAAATGAACCCCCGTTTGCTTTTCGAGATCGAGAAATATTTCCCTGCGGCCTATGCTCGTTTTAGAGAATACAACGAACGAGGGATACATGCGCATCTTGTTTTAGATTTTAAGAAGGGCATGCAGTTTGGCTATTTCCGAAAAGACATTGATGTGGAATTGCTTGCCCGACTTCGTATGGCGGAAGTAGGCTTAGTCTTTAATCCCGATTTTTACCCTGAAAACAAATTATCGCTTTTTGAAACTCAAATGATACTCATGGATATTTTCATGCGTGGCATTTTGACAGAGAAAGGTTTAGTTCTATACAATTCATACCAAAACAACCCTCAAATATGATCCGTCTAAGAAAAATCTGTGCCGGTCTATTTTTACTGAGCTCCTTCAGTATGAGCGCGCAATCCTTCAGCTTAAAAGAAGCGGTGGATTATGCTGTCGTACATCACGTGCAGGTAAAAAATAGCCAAATCGACTTGCAAAATGCAAGCGC
>JBDKFF010000216.1:0-4943 GCA_039798865.1 Bacteroidota bacterium | reverse complement strand
CCTTTTCCGATTTTCCGGGTTGGGGAGCAAAGTTTTCAGACTCCCTTAATTTCTCCAATAACTCACGTTCCTCTTTGTTAACCTGCTTCGGCGTCCAAATATTTACGTGAACCAATTGGTCCCCAATCGAATATCCATTCAATTCTTTTATTCCTTTTCCTTTTAATCGAAGGATTTTGCCTCCTTGCGTTCCCGCATCGATGCTGATTTTCGCCTTGCCACCGATGGTAGGAACTTCTACGGATGTTCCTAAGGCTGCATCGACAAAACTGATGTATAAGTCGTAAATGACATTGTTTCCATCACGGTGCAAGACCTCATGCGCCTCTTCTTCGATAACTATTAATAAATCACCGGCCACACCACCGCGGGGAGGTACATTTCCTTTGCCCGACATCGATAATTGCATGTCGTTGGAAACACCCGCTGGAATTTTAATTGGGATGATTTCCTCCTCAAGCACGCGACCCTCGCCGAAGCAAGCATCACATTTTGCGCCCACGCTTTTTCCTTCTCCAGAACAGGTAGGGCAGGTAGATGAGGTAACCATTTGGCCCAACATAGTTTGCTGGACTCTTTTTACCTGACCCGATCCCTGACAAGTTCCACAGGTCTTTAAATCAGTGCCGTTTTTAGATCCGTTGCCTGAGCAGGTTTTACAAGCCACATGGCGTTTTACCTTGATTTTCTTTTCAACCCCGTTCGCGATTTCTTCCAAGTTGAGCTTCAACTTGATTCGTAGGTCAGTTCCCTTGCGCTGACGACGTCCTCCGCGACCACCTCCACCAAAGAAACTACCAAAAGGACTATCATCCCCTCCGCCGAAAATATCGCCGAATTGCGAGAAGATATCCTCCATGTTCATTCCTTGGCCACCGAAACCACCACCTGCAGCTCCACCCATGCCCGCATGACCAAAACGATCATACTGCGCTTTCTTTTGGCTATTGCTTAATACCTCGTAGGCTTCAGCAGCTTCCTTAAATTTCTCCTCTGATTCCTTATCATCTGGATTTTTATCCGGGTGATATTTAACGGCTAATTTGCGGTAAGCTTTTTTGATTTCCTCTTCGCTTGCCGACTTAGATACGCCAAGAACCTCGTAATAATCTCTTTTTTGAGCCATTTTTGTATTAATTTCCTACCACCACTTTTGCAAAGCGAATGACTTTATCGTTTAATGTATATCCTTTTTCGAGCACGTCGAGTACCTTTCCTTTCTCATCCTCGGAAGGAGCCGGGTATTGGGTTATGCAATCATGGAAGTCGGCATTAAATACCTCGCCCTTAGCCGGTAATTCCTTTAACCCTTTGGTTTGAAGGGTATTAAGTATCCCTTTAAATATCAATTGAATTCCTTCGGAAATCTCACCTTCAGGTGCATTCGCTAAGGCACGCTCATAATTATCAATACTTGGCAACAAATCTGTGATGACACCGGCAGCTGCAGTTTGTAACAATTCGATACGTTCTTTTGCTTTATTTTTTCTGAAATTCTCGAAATCTGCATATAAAAGCAGGTATTTCTTTTTCATTTCCTCTAACTCATCCGGAGCTACTTGTTCCTCAGTATGGGTCGCTTCAGTAGCCGCATCTGTGATCGGCTCTTGCGTTGTTGAGTCTTCAATTGGCTGTTCGTTCTCTTTCTTTTTCATAAGGCAAAATTAATATGCTTTTTGGCTACACAAATCATAGACCAGAAAGTATTTTCTGACAGTTTGGCATAAATTCGCATAGCTTCGTAATTTTATGGCACATGAATCAGTCAGCTTCCTCCAATGCACAAACCCTAAAGCGTTTAGCCCAAAAACATGGCTTTGCTTTTTGTGGTATTTCGCAGGCGGATTTTTTGGAGGAGGAAGCCCCCAAACTTGAAGCTTGGCTAAATCAAAACATGCAGGGTGAAATGGCCTATATGGCTAATCACTTTGACAAAAGGCTCGATCCTCGTTTGTTGGTCGATGGCTGCCAAACAGTCGTTTCGCTCGTCTACAATTATTTCCCATCTGAATCTTTCCAACCCTTAGCTGATTCATTTAAAGTCTCTAAATACGCCTGGGGTGAGGATTATCACCGGGTTATCAAGGATAAAATGCAGGAACTTTGGGATGATATTCAAAATGAGCTAGGGGAGATACAGGGACGCATGTTTGTGGATTCTGCACCGGTCTTGGAAAAAGCCTGGGCAAGAAAGTCGGGTATTGGTTGGATAGGTAAAAATGCCAACCTCATCATTCCCAAACAAGGTAGTTTTTTCTTTATTGCTGAATTATTGATTGATCTACCTGCTACATCCGATGGACCAATCAAGGATTTTTGCGGTACCTGTACGCGTTGTATCGATGCATGCCCCACGGATGCTATCACACCGTATGTCGTTGATGGCTCAAAATGCATTTCTTATTTCACTATTGAGTTGAAAGAAAATTCGCCGATTGCCTTGCATCAGGATTTTGAGGATTGGATTTTTGGGTGTGATATTTGTCAGGATGTTTGTCCATGGAACCGACACTCGAAGCCACATGAAGATGCTCGTTTTGAACCGAATCAAACCATGTTAGGCTTGTCTAAATCGGATTGGGAGGGACTATCAGAAGAGTTGTTTAAATCACTATTTCGCTATTCAGCGATCAATCGGACGAAAATCAATGGGATCCGTCGGAACATTGCGCATGCAAAAAAAATGAGGTCATGAATGTCATGACCCCTTTTTGCAAATTAAACCCTAAAGTGATTTTCTTGTGATGAATTGTAGCGCGAGTTCATGGCTACCCTTATCGTTGTCGTTAATGAGTTGAGCGGCCATTTCACCCATTCTCGTCGGTTGATTCGAAAGGACAGAAATACCTCCCACCAATATTTCTTTGAAGTGTGAATCGTTAAAGGCGATAAGTCCCACTTGCTGACCAATGCTTAATTTGTTTGCTTCTGCGTATTTGATGGCCCGAACCAAATCTTGGTCGTCAAGGGTGAAATAAATTACCCCATCACGCACATCGTCCACTTCGAGGCCATCCAATACTTGAAAATCCAATCCATTGGATTCGCAGAATTCACTACACCCATTAATCAAGGCAGGATCGAAGTAATCTTCCTCAGTCACAACCAAATTAAATGAGTGGTACTTATTAAACAGGTTTAGTTGGTTTTCAAATAAAGCGATCAATTGCTCTTTCGGTTGGCTCACGATACTCGCGTGCGCATGCGAAATGCTATTGAAATTTTGGTCCAAAAGAATTAGGCGGTCTCCCGAAATCTTTTTGAGGCATTTAATGTTCTCCTCCTCTTCCTCAATTAAATGAGGCATAATCACATAATAATGGTAATTCCCCAATTGTTGAGACATAATCTCCTGAAATTGGCTCGTTTTGTATTGGTAGGTGTATATGTCTACCATGACGTTTTTTCCCAATGATTCGCAGAAGGAATCGAAAACAACTTTATTGGTATTGGTGATTTTTCCTACCAAAAACAATACTTTGGTTTTCGTTTTAACCTTGGAGTCTGAAATAAAATAACCTTTGCGAAAGATGGAGGTGATGACCCCCATTTTGTGTAATTCGGTGTAAGCGCGTTCAACGGTGTCTCGAGAGAGGTAGCATTCTTCAGATGCTTCGTTGATCGACGGAAGTCGTTCGCCGGGTTTTAATTCACCCATCTCAATGTCGCGCAGCAGGGAGTTAATCAGCTGCTGGTATTTCGGCAATTTATTGTCGGCATTTTTCGCCGAAAAAGAAATAAATGTTTTTACCATAGTGCTAACCTTGAATTACACGGTTGTCTTTGATTTCAAAGCCTAAGCAAATCTAGTTCTTGAATTCGTTATGGATTGGGACAAATCTTTCAAATTCAAGGATTATTCTTGCAAAGTATTGTCTTGAAAAGAATATGCTAAGATTTTCTTGGGTAAGACCCGGTTAATTCGGCAAGGACTTGGTGATAATTTTTCTATTTTAGCTATCTGAATTATGATGGCGATTAAACGATACCTATGGATTTGTTTGTTGTTTCTTTGTTTTGTCGCAAAGGCCCAACCCCCGCAGCGTTATGAACGCTTAAGTACTGCGTCCGGCTTATCACAAAGTACCATTAACAAAATTATTCAGGATCGAAGAGGCTTTTTGTGGTTCGCCACCGCAGATGGGCTGAATCGTTACGATGGTCACTCTTTCGTTATTTATCGTCACGATCCCGGAGATGCGAACACGCTAAGTGGTAGTGATATCTCGACGATCGTAGAAGATGCGGATGGAAATATTTGGGCAGGAGCTCGTAGTTCAGGCTTAAATAAGATTGATTTAAAAACTGGTAAAATAACCCGATTTACGCAGGGATTTAACGGGATTGATTTTAGTTCCTTAACGATATCCTCCCTTTTGCAAGTTGATCATCATCGAATATTTGCGACAGGGGTAGGCGTGGGTTTATTGGTTTTTGACACACGGGCGAATATATTCTTGCCCAAAGATTCAGAATTAAGTCACCCCTTAGTCAAGGATGCCGTTCGTTTATACAAGCATTCGAATGGTTCCATCTGGTTGGGCACAAAATCGGGTCAATTAATTTCATATGGAGGGAACCACGTCTTTATTCCCTTCGATTTTTCGGGTAAAACCCTGTCGAGCACCTACCGGGTTCGTGCGTTGTTTGAGGCAAATAATGGAGATTTGCTTATCGGAACCGAGGGAAAAGGTTTGTTTCGGTTTAATCCTCAAAATCAACGATTTACAAATGTTTTCTTTGCCTCGCAGGATCCACTTTCCCGACAAAATATCGTAAGTGCACTCGTGCGAGATGCACTTGGAAATTTGTGGATTGGAACGGATAACGGCGTTTATACCTTGAATGGCGAAGATTTTGGTCATCCCAAACATATTCCCTCAAACCCCGATCCGGAGTTAGGGATTTCGTCTTTTTCGGTGATGAGTATGTTTACGGATTCA
>JBDKFF010000215.1:0-3469 GCA_039798865.1 Bacteroidota bacterium | reverse complement strand
GCATTACCAATGGTGTTTGGACGATATCCATACGCAGCATTGTTATTCCAAGCATAAGAGGTACGCCCCATCAAACCTTGTGTTTGGTAAGGAGAAAGACCTTGGTTACCTACTTGCGCCATAGAAGCACGTAACTTCAATTCATCAATCCAAGTTAAGCTTTTCATGAAATTCTCTTGGTGTACATTCCAACCCAAGGCTACCCCTGGGAAGTTACCCCATTTCGTGTTCTCACCAAAACGAGACGAACCATCACGACGAGCAGTTACTGTTAACAAGTACTTTCCTTTGTAATCATAGTTCAAACGAGCCATATAAGAAGCAATCGTCCATTGAATTAGGTTTGATCCAATACCTTGAATGGAAGATGCATTACCTAAGTTGAAAAACTTCTGCGTCTCGACCGGTACACCCATTACACTCTGCGTAAATTGTTCAAAATTATCGCGTTGCATAGATTGTAAAGCGGTAATACCAAAATTGTGATTTTTGATTTGCTTGTTATAAGTCAAGATATTCTCCAACGTATAGTTAAATCCAAAACGATTATCCGTTGTTGCTGTGGGGAAACCTCCTTTAATTGCATTTGTAAGCGCACCGTTAAACTGGCCGTTGCGAGAAATCGTAAAATCAGGCCCAAAGTTAACACGGTATTTCAAGTCCTTCGTTAACTGTAATTCAGCATAAATCGAATTGAAAATACGATGTTTCTTTGTCTCATCTACTTTTGCCCCCTTAACAATTTCGTTCAATGGGTTAGTCAATAAGGCATCATCCGTTTGTTGGAAAATCAAATTCCCCGCATCATCAAAAGCACGAGCTAATGGGTTTTGACTCAACAAGAATCCATAAGGGTTTAAGTTGGCACCATTTGTTAGCGAATACATTCCATAAGACGAAATACCCACTTTTAAAACCTTATTTACTTGATGATCTACATTCACGCGTAAAGAATAACGCGTAAAATCTAATCCTTCGATAATACCTTTATCTTGGAAATAACCCGCATTGATAGAGAATTGCGTTTTATCATTTCCACCTTGAACACCAATCGCATGATTTTGTTGGATACCCTTCTTTACCATTAAATCTTGGTAATCTGTCGTGCGACCTTTCGCAATACCATCTAATTCGATCGCAGTAAACAACTTAGAATCTGCAAACGCATCAATTACGCCCGTTGGAACAACATTGCCATTCGCATCTTTGTAAGTACCAATCGTACGACGAGATTCACGCTTCATTTCCGCGTATTCAGCACCCGTAAACAACTGAATTTTATCTAATGTCTGTGTAGAACCCACATAGGAATCATATGAGATAACAGTCTTGCCTTCTTTCGATCCACGTTTTGTTGTAATCAATACAACACCATTCGCACCACGAGCACCATAAATAGCAGTTGCTGTCGCATCCTTCAAGATTTCCATAGAAGCCACATCATTCGGGTTCATATCCTCATAGCCAGATGATAATGGAATACCATCAACAACATATAAAGGATCGTTTCCAGCGTTGAATGAACGACGACCACGAATCAAAACTCTTGGCACCGTACCTGGCTTAGAACCTGATTGCGCTACGTCAACCCCAGCCACACGACCTTGCATCGCTTGACCTAAGTTGGTAATAGGCATCTCCGTAATCTGCTTAGATGTTACAGAAGAAATCGCACCAGTCAACTGGCTTTTCTTTTGTGTACCATAACCCACAACGACTACTTCAGTTAAGGCCTTTGTGTCAGCTGCTAAAGCAATATTAATTTGTGATTTGTTACCAACTGTTACATCTTGAGAGTTAAAACCTACCGAAGAAAATGTCAAAACAGCAGAACCTGAAACTGTAATCTTGTAGTTTCCGTCTGCGTCCGTCGATGTACCCTTCGTAGTACCTTTAACAGCAATACTTGCCCCTGGAATACCTGATCCATCGTCAGAGGCAGTCACTCGTCCAGTCACCGTTCGGTCCTGAGCAAGCATTTGAATTCCCATTAGCACAAAAAACATGCTAAAAAGAACCTTAGAAAGTAATTGTTTTCTCATAGGTATGAAAATTTTTAGTTTAAGGTTTGCAAAGTAAAGTTAATCTTAGCCCATAACGCTTCGCATTCATCATGAGTTAGCTGGTCAAAATGATTATTTGTATCTCGTAGAAGCAACCAGTTCTTCTGTGAGAGTCTCTTTAAAATCAAGTTAAATAAACGTTTACGGCTTTTGTACCGCAATCCAAACTTGTTTTTGATATTTTTATGCATCCCTGCTAGCTTTCTTTAACCCTATAAAGCCACACAGAACTAAAATTTACTCAAAATAAAATATCAATTGTCCAATTTTTAGGCAATTGCTCGTTCCCTCGTCAAACCATCTTTCATAACACGTAATGCACCAAAGATCAAATTATATACAGACTGAGGGTTAATTTTCATCGAATCTGATATTTGATCCGTATCCATATTTTGGAAAAAACGAAGCGATATAGCTTCCCGCTGACGCTTTGACAACATATTTAAACAATTCGATAGCTGCTTATTCGTACGAATTTCATCTTCATACTTAATTAAAATTGATTCTTGCGAATAATCAGCTTCTGAAAAATCGAGCATGTAATTCGTATGATGTACATGATTTTTCATTTGTGTTTCCAAATGACGAACCAATTTACGTTTAATGGATGCCATCAAGTAGAACTTAACACTTGTCGTAGGTCCTATAGTCGCATGATTTCGCCATAATTCCACAAATAAATCATGCAAACAATCCTTAATCAATTCTTTATCACTCGTTACTCCCATCGAATAAGAATACAATGGCTGTACAAAATGCTGGTACAATTCAGTAAATGCCTTTTGGTCTCCCGAACGAAACTGATCCCAAATGGCTACTTCATCAATTATAACTTTTTTACTCATCATCTTAGATTTGTACTTTTCGATTAATTCTAGTTTTTTGGAGAGTCGTACACTAACGAACCTTTCCTAATATAGACAAGGCATTTATTAAAATTCAATGATTTTATTTAATTTTTTTCCGTAAACGATTACGGAAACGATTACATTTTTACTTTTTTCAAAATGACCCTGAAATACTGAACAAAATATGTGCAACTTTGAAAAATGTAAAGAATTCAAGCAATTGTATTATTAGCACAAAACCTCTATGCAAAAGAAATTAAATACCACGGATGCAACCCTTCTTGTAATGGGTTCGATGATTGGTTCGGGAATATTCTTAGTCAGTTCTGAAGTTGGCCGATCACTAAGCTCCCCTATCTGGTGGATTAGCACCTGGCTTTTAACGAGTTTCTTAACCGTAACCGGCGCCTATGCCTATGGTAAGCTATCAAGTAAGTTTCCTGCCACCGGAGGTCAATACATCTACCTAAAGGAAAGCTATAATCCCTTGGTAGGATTTCTTTTTGGTTGGACAACCTTCCTCGTTATTCAGACAGGTACCATTGCAGCCGTCGCTGT
>JBDKFF010000214.1:0-4137 GCA_039798865.1 Bacteroidota bacterium | reverse complement strand
TATAGAATGTTCTAATGATAAAAAAAATATGAAAACTTATTTTAGGGTACTGGTTTTAATTCTAAATATTTTCAATTCCTTCTGAAGCTCATCCAGCAAGCTTATTTTGATAATCATTAGCTGGTTCATCTTCTGCCATTCATCTTCACTCCAATCAAATGCAATTATTCCCTCCTTGGATTCCAGGTATTCACCATAACCCGTACGCCTCAAAATCAGTTGCCCCGCCATGTTGATAAGTTCCATTTCATAGGGAATTCGGTTCCAGGGCTTATCCTGCTCAAAAACAAAATGAAAGGATCTTGACAATGGATTTGGGTAAACTTTACCCATACTTGATTGCTCATCCTCATTTGTTACCTGGAACTCTAACGCTTGCTCAGCATAATTATTGTAGATGTCCCAACAAAACGCCGATATTTTATGTTTCCCCTGTTTTAACTTGTTTAATCGTATTCTTGCTTCGGCCAATCGGCTGTTTCCATTTTTCGTTTGAATGATGGGCGCTAATTCCGTACGGATACTGTCATCAACGATGATACTGGCAAGTTCCCCCTTGGAATTCACCCAAGCTAACCCAGATGAATCAGCAAAGCTAATCTGAATGCTTGGGTTTTTGCTTGCGGATTGGATTAGCTCATCCATCAAATTGACAGTAATTTTGGGTGCTATTAGGTCTGGGATTTGTTTGTTTCGCCAGTTCGAAATCGGTATTGAGGCGGATGACTTCGTTGACCAGATTTGCAGTTGGTAGGCTTGATTTTCGACGAGTGTCGGTAGCGTATTTAGGTTAACTGTTAGGCTGTTGCCTTGGCTTTTTTGTGTCGTTTTCCAAATGGTCGAACTCATCGTTTGATAGGTGTAAGCTGATCCTTTATTTCCTAATGTGGTTTTGGAATCATCAATTCGATGTAATTGGATAGTCAAATCCTCATTTATAATCTCTTGACCTGACACACGTAATTCCTGCTTGTCGCGATCGAGTTCGAGACTTAACTTCGCAGCAGCCCATGGTAGTGACAAACTAGGATCGCCCAACAACTGAATATTTCGGTTGATGACACCACTTTGGCTTTTATTTTTGGCATCGCGGAATAAGTCACCTAATCGGTAGGAAGGGTTTGATCGGTTTGCGATTAATGCTTGGTAAAATGCTTGGCCAAATAAATAATTGCTGCTCTGAAAAACAGGTCTCGTTGTGCTAATTAAAGCGATGGCCCCTCCTTGGTCTGATAATAAACTGACTTCGCCGCCCGACAAAATATTGGGGTCATCAAAGCGACCAAATTGACAAGTTGCAGTTAATAAAATCGGGAGATTGCTGTTGTTTTTCAATCCCACTAAATCATTCGTCGTCACTAATTTTTCATCAGCCAAACCACTTTCAGATCCATGGCCCGTGTAGTGAATGAAGTCGGCCTTCTGCTCAAACAAACCCAAAGTGGCCTGCGTGGCTAACGGACTTGTATAGACACCATTAGATTGTTTGAATGGATATTGGTCCAAGTACACTTTGTGTTGTTGGCCCGTAACTAATCCATTTAGAAGCAGTTTGGCGAAATCTTCTGCATCTTGCATGTGGATGTTTGCATCTCCATCATCGGCTACCCAAGCAAATTGACTAGCTCGCGCGCGCGGTTTTTTCTCATAATCCCTCAACTTGTTTAGAAACATATTGGCCTCTTGAGGATTTTTGACCGGTATTCGCCCAATGGCTACTTGAATATCAGCTTGCGGGATGTTATTTCCTTCCTGCCATTGCCCAGCATTGGGACCTACAATTCCGAAATAATCATCGGAGGAATAACTTAATAAGGGCTGGAGCGATTCCACACTTTGGTAGGTCGGGACAAAGCATGATTTTTCCCGTGAGGTCGAAACAGCGTTTTGCCCTTTATAGTCAATGGAAGCATCGCCCAATAGAATCACGTATTTTAATTTTGAGCCTAATTTCCGAGATTGAAAACGGATGAAATTTCGAATGGCACTAACATCCTGTTTCCCCCCGCTAAATGCCTGGTAGATGGCTGCTGTAGTTAATGAGCTACTGGGTATATTACGTTCACTCGATTTATAAAGGGCTAGTTTTTCTGCTTCTTTTCGTAGCGTAGGAGAAGAAATCACGAGCATTTCAGTGGAAGCGGGGACAGCAAAAGCGGATTGGTTTTCAGGATTTCCACAGAAAATGGGTTCACCCGCTAGGTTTACGTCTGCGATGGCAAATCTACTGTTTGTTTGGAAGGTAAATTGGAATGCCTTGTTTGTGGCAATTTTTTTCCATTGGGTCCCACCATTATTGATCCATATTTGTTGCTCGGGTTTCAAATTAGGAATCGAGATATGGATTGTCGAATCACTTTTATTCGGCAATAGATAGAGTGGGTTGGCATTTTTAGCATCTAAGCTGCGCGGATACATGAGACTGATGTAATCGATGTAGCCCGTTCCCCCATTGCTTTGAAATTGGATAGGCCAGGTCCAGCCATTCGTGCTCAGCGTCGGGCTTACCCAAGTTGATAGAATCTCACTACTCGCTTTTGTGTCATATCGATTTCCGCTGATGGGAGTTAGATTAATGCTCTTCCCTAAGTTGGGAAATGAAAACGAACTCGCTGAAATGCTACTTGCATAAAATTTAGCCGTTAAAAATGCAGCTTTCCCTTCATAATAGTCATTTAATGAATATTGTAGGAATTTGTTTCCATTACCAAAGAATGCATCTCCCAGCCATGTTTGTCCAGATTGTATGAGGTTATACGTTTCGGGCTCATAGTGCTTTAAGCCATAGGCAAAGGGGAGCGTGTTGCCCGAGGCGGCTTGCGGGCTAATTTCTTCGATTAAATTTGATTTTGCCGCGTCAATTTGGACAAAGTAAAAGGTTGTATCACTGTATAAATTTGTTTGTTGGCCCCAAGTCCCTTGCTGCTTGATTGAATGAGGAGAGTCTCCCCAAAACAGGATGTCCCAAGAATTATTGGTAGAAAGCAGCGAAGCGGTAGGGATTGCTTGTAAGAAGCCTGCCTGATCCTCCTCTTTGGGGTCAAGCATTCCGGGTTTTGATCCCCAAATGCTAATTTTATCAGGACTTCCGACAGAAATCTGATGCTTTTTGAACCAAGCTTGATTAATGCGGTAAAATTGGGATTGAGTGACCGCAATTTTTATCCATTTCCCTTGTTGTAAGGGGGAAGTGTTTTGGCCGAAACTCGTTTGAAAAATACATACGAAACACAGTAGGGTAACGAGGAGGAACCGCTTATGCATCGATGGGTTGAACTTGTGCATTTTTCGCTACGAGGTATAATTTGCCTGTTTGGACTTCTTGGCAAATGTAACGTGTTCTGCGTAGTTTCCCTTTCTTTAGTAGGAGGTTTTTTAATTGGAAGATGCTACCCTCTCCGACATTGAACAATAGCATGGCAGGATCTTGATTAACATCGTACTTTTTTAGTGCCTCTACAAGGGGGGTAAAGCCATTGGAGGTAGCCACAGGATTTTTTAGGTAGGCTTTTAATACAGGTACCAATTCCTCGGGTAATAATTCAGGATCCAGAATGGGATCAAATAGCTCTCCGAATGCATTTTTCCATTCCAGACCATGCGGGTTTACTTGATTTTTATGGCGCTGATAGGTAAGTAGATGAGCTACTTCGTGAAGGTAGGTAACTAAAAAGGCGTAGGGATTCAAATTATGATTGACCGTAATTTGAAATCCTTTGTTTGGAGCGAATCGAAAATCGCCAAGTTTACTATTTCGTTTTTTAGTTATAATGAATTCAAATTTTAATTCATCCCATAGATTAAAACAGTATTCAGCCACTTTAGGAGGGAAGTGGTCTAAAAATGAAGCTATTTTTCTGTTTTTATCCATTTTGGGGCATAAAAAAAGTCCTTCGCGAACGAAGGACTTTTTTCTGTGAGACTGGCTAAAATTATTTAGCAGCAGCAGTGTCAGCAGCAGCTGTATCAGCAGCAGCTGTATCAACTGGTGCAGCAGCAGCAGTATCAGTTGCTACTGTATCAGCAGCAGCTTCAGTTTTTTTCTCACCACAAGATGCTAAAGTTACCATACCAGCAACGAAAGCTAAAGCGAATACTTTTTTCATTTTTGTAATATTTTAAGGTTTGAGCTACAAA
>JBDKFF010000213.1:0-2597 GCA_039798865.1 Bacteroidota bacterium | reverse complement strand
ACGGTCTATCGTTATGAGCAATCAGGGGAATTACATGGTTTAACCCGTGTGCGTGGTTTTACGCAGGATGATGCGCATATATTTTGTCGGCCAGATCAAGTTGAGGAAGAATTCATGAAAGTGATAGACCTTGTTCTTTACGTATTTAAGGCGCTTGGCTTCAATGAATATTCGGCTCAGGTTTCCCTGCGCGATCGTGAAAATCGGGAGAAATACATCGGAAACGATGAAGATTGGGATCGTGCGGAACAGGCCATTATTAAAACAGCTGAACTGAAGGGATTGCCAACGGTGGTTGAATATGGTGAAGCGGCCTTTTATGGTCCGAAGTTGGACTTCATGGTTCGCGATGCACTGGGCCGTAAATGGCAGTTGGGGACTATTCAGGTCGATTATCAATTACCTCAACGATTTGAATTAGAATACACAGGTTCGGATAATCAAAAACACCGTCCTGTGATGATTCACCGCGCACCGTTTGGTTCTTTGGAGCGTTTTGTAGCTATTTTAATTGAGAATACAGCAGGTAACTTCCCATTGTGGTTGTCACCAGATCAGTTAGCGGTTTTACCAATCTCCGAGAAATACGAGGATTATGCAAATGAGGTTTATTTACGTCTTCAAGAGCGTGATTTACGCGGATATGTGGATCATCGCAATGAGAAGATGGGACGTAAGATTCGCGATGCGGAAGTCGGAAAGGTTCCTTTTATGATTATTGTGGGCGAAAAAGAGCAAGCAGAAGGAATGGTAAGTATTCGTAAGAAGGGTGATGGGGATTTAGGTATGATGACGCTGGATGCCTTTATGGCCTTGGCGGGTGAGGAAATTAACCAACATTCGTATTCGTCTTAGAAAAAACTGATTATTTAGGCGCTTAGCGGACATTTGTTTGCAATTGCGCGCTTTTTAAATTAGCTTCGAAGTGATTTTTATTTAAACCAAAATATAATTTATGGCTTTACGCCCCAACAACAATTACCGAGGAAATAAACGAGAAGAAGAACCTTATCGTATTAATCAACTGATTCGTGGAGTTGAAGAAGTTCGATTAGTAGGTGAAAACATTGAGATTGGAGTATATCCATTTGCGAAGGCATTGGCTATTGCAGAATCACAAAACCTAGATTTGGTTGAAATTTCGCCGAAAGCGGTCCCTCCTGTTTGTAAGGTAATTGATTATGCGAAGTTTAAATACGATCAAAAGAAGAAGCAAAAAGAGATCAAGGCGAACGCTACAAAGACGGTTATTAAAGAAATCCGTTTTGGTCCTAACACAGATGAGCATGATTTCAATTTCAAGTTGAAGCATGCTGTTAACTTTCTAAAAGAAGGTGCTAAGGTTAAGGCTTACGTTCATTTCGTAGGTCGTACCATCGTTTTCAAAGAGCGTGGAGAAATGTTGTTATTAAACTTCGCGAAAGGCTTAGAAGATGTGGGTAAACCCGATGATATGCCTAAGTTGGAAGGTAAGCGTATGAGCATCATCTTCTCCCCTAAAGTTGCCAAGAAATAATTTTTATATTCGGGTGGAATTTTGAGGTAATTTCATTACTTTTGCATTCCAATTTTTACATTTAATAATTTTAAGAATGCCAAAAATTAAAACCAACTCTGGAGCCAAGAAGCGCTTCAAAGTAACGGGAACTGGTAAAATTAAGCGTAAGCACGCTTTTCATAGCCATATCCTTACTAAAAAAACCACGAAACAAAAGCGTAATTTAGTTCACGCTACTTTAGTTTCACCAGCTGATATGGATCGCGTTAACTTAATGTTAGGTCTTTAATTATCAGTTTAGTTATTGTTAAACCAGAAAGAAGGCCATTAAAGTAATCATTTGATTCGCCTCATTTCAAAAAACAAAAAATTATGCCAAGAAGTGTCAATCACGTAGCCTCAAGAGCTAGAAGAAAGAAAATCCTTAAGTTAGCAAAAGGATTCTACGGTCGCGGTAAAAACGTATGGACTGTAGCCAAAAACAAAGTAGAGAAAGGTTTGCAATATGCATACCGTGATCGTAAGGTTAAGAAAAGAGATTTTCGTGGACTTTGGATTCAGCGTATTAACGCAGCCGTTCGTCAAGAAGGTTTATCTTATTCAGCGTTCATGGGTAAATATAACAAGTCTGGAATGGCGATGAACCGTAAGGTTTTAGCTGATTTAGCAATGAATCACCCAGAAGCTTTCAAAGCAGTTGTCAAAAAACTTGCTTAATTAGCAAAGGAAAGTCCCGAATAATTCGGGACTTTTTTTTTATCCCCTATCTTTGTTATCAATTCGTATAACATTGAAAAAGCCCATTTATTTCGATTATGCAGCCACCACTCCGGTTCACCCTCAGGTGATTGAAGCCATGTTGCCTTATTTTTCGGAAGAATTTGGGAATGCGGGTTCAAGCCAACATTATTTTGGCTGGATGGCCGACGAGGCTGTGGAGCTTGCGCGTAAAAACATCATTTCGTATTTTGGTTGTAGTCCACGTCAATTGGTGTTTACCTCGGGAGCAACCGAATCAAATAATTTAGCTATCCAAGGTTTTTTGCATGCCAAGAAACCGGGCCATATCATAAGTTCATCGCTGGAACATAAAGCGGTT
>JBDKFF010000212.1:0-4104 GCA_039798865.1 Bacteroidota bacterium | reverse complement strand
GTGAAGGATGGCTTATTTGAGGGAAAGATTTCCTTAATGATTCAGGATACTTCGCATTTAGAAAGCTTGGTATCGGAGTTAGAAATGGTGGCTGGGGTCATCGAGGTTGCGAGGGATGAATAAGTAGTTTTATTCCGTTTTTTTTGCTTATTTTACGTTGTTTTTTTTCAAGAATGTCCGCAGAAATAGAGAAGTTTGATTCGGTTAAAAAGATTTTCACAGCTTATTTAGAAAATAAGGGTCTGCGGAAAACGCCGGAGCGCTTTGCTATCTTGGAAGAGATCTATTTGCGGGATGATCATTTTGATGTGGAGGAGTTATACATCTCCATGAAAAACAAGAAATATCAGGTGTCGCGTGCGACGGTTTATAATACGCTGGATGTGTTGGTGGAATGCGATTTGGTGGTTAAACATCAGTTTGGTCGTAATCAGGCGCAGTTTGAAAAATCCTATGGCCGTCGGCAGCATGATCATTTAATCTGTACGGATTGTCACAAGGTGACGGAGTTTTGTGATCCGCGTGTTCAGACGATTCAGAGTTTGGTAGGACAGATGTTGGAGTTCAATGTGATGCACCATTCCTTGATATTTTATGGGTCTTGTACCAAAAAGAATTGTGAGTTTCGGGATCAGTACCAGGCTCAATCACCGGAGTAATTTTTTATCATTTATATTCGAATTTTATGGCAGTTGATGTATTGTTAGGCTTACAGTGGGGAGACGAAGGCAAAGGAAAGATTGTGGATGTTTTGGCACCTCGTTACCAAGTTGTTGCGCGTTTTCAAGGGGGACCTAATGCAGGTCATACACTTGAATTTGATGGATTTAAGCACGTATTACATCAGATTCCATCGGGAATTTTTCGTCAAGAGGTTCAGAATATCATTGGTAATGGGGTTGTTTTAGATCCGATTATTTTCAAGAAAGAGATCGAGGGCTTAGCACATTTCAATTTGGATTTGCGGAAGAACTTGGAGATCTCGAAGAAGGCTTCGATTATCTTGCCGACACACCGTTTGTTGGACGCCGCGTATGAGAAAGCGAAGGGCGATGCGAAGATTGGTTCGACCTTGAAGGGTATTGGGCCCACTTACACGGATAAAATTTCTCGTCAGGGATTACGTGTGGGTGATATGATTTCGGCAGATTTTCATGCTAAATACAATGCCTTAGTGGATCGTCACAAGGCGATTCTAGATGTATATAAATTCGAATATGATTTGGCTGCTGCAGAGAAAGAATTCTTCGAGGCGGTCGCCTTCATGAAGGAATTTCATTTGGTGGATTCGGAATATTCGGTGAATCATGCGATTCAGGCGGGTAAGACGATTTTAGCCGAGGGTGCACAAGGATCTTTGTTGGACGTTGATTTTGGATCTTATCCATTCGTAACTTCTTCGAACACGATCACGGCGGGTGCTTGTACCGGTTTAGGAGTTGCGCCGAAGAACATCGGTGAGGTTTATGGAATTTTCAAGGCCTATGCGACGCGTGTGGGTTCGGGACCTTTCCCGACGGAATTAGAGGATGAAGTGGGTGAGCGTATGCGTCAAGAGGGACGTGAGTTTGGTTCGACGACGGGTCGTCCGCGCCGTTGTGGTTGGATTGATCTGCCGGCATTGAAATATGCGATGATGATTAATGGGGTGACTCAATTGATTATGATGAAGGCGGATGTCTTGAATATTTTTGAGGAGATTTTAGTTTGTACGGGCTATGAAATGCCGGATGGTACGATTACGGATCAAATTCCATTTGAGATTACGGATATTAAAGTGAAGCCGGTATATGAGACCTTGAAAGGATGGAATTGCTCATTAGAGGGCATGCGTCGTTTTGAGGAATTGCCAGCAGAGCTTTCGGAATATATTAAGTTTTTAGAGAAGCATTTAGATTTACCGATCAACTTCATTTCAACAGGCCCGGATCGTGAGGCCTGTGTGTTGCGCGGTGCATTAGCATAAGATGACAGAGGGAATTGATTTAGCTGCGCTGTATGAGAATGAGGTAATCTATTGGATTACGTCGGAACGTCCATTGGAGCAGCTGGATCAATCCCCTGTTTTACCTACCGAAGCAGTGGTAGAGGTAGGAGTTCCTGCCATTGATACTCCATGGTTGGTGATTGGGGCCATTAATGAGGCTGAAAAATCCCGTTTACAATTGATTTTCTCGGCTCCACCTTTGACTTTACCGGTTTCGGATTGGTCGATTTTGGAGGCGGATCAAGTTCAGGTTTCCTTGGAGGAATTTGTTAGTAAGTCGAAGCCAATCCGTTTTATTTTCTTGGGTGAACAATCGATCGCCGGATTACAGGCGAATCAGGTAATTTCATTTGGCGATAAGCGCGTGTATTATTTTCCTCGATTGATTTCGACGCTGACCGATGCGGAGAAGGCACTTAAGTTGGAGTTCTGGAATGCCCTGAAAGGGTTAGTGTAGAGACGCGATACTTCGCGTCAATCCCCAGGTTGAAACCCGGGGTTATTTTCCAAAGACCATAATCACAGATTGTACCTCGCCAATGGCGTCACGTCTTGATCGGTGAATTCCCCTGCCTCGTATTTAAAATGTCCTGCCATGGCGATCATGCCGGCATTATCTGTGCAATATTGAAATGCCGGAATAAATACATCCCAGCCTTCTTTTTCACCCATCTCACTCAATCGGCTACGTAGTCCGGAATTCGCCGAAACACCACCCGCAATGGCGATCTGTTTGCATGATTTTTCGCGCATGGCCTTCTTGACTTTACGCAAAAGCATATCGATCAGACTCTTTTGAACGGAGGCGCAAATATCGGCTTTATTATCCTCTACGAACTGTGGATTTTTCTGGGTTTCTTTTTGAAGGAAGTATAGAATTTGGGTCTTAATTCCCGAGAAAGAGAAATGCAAACCGGGCATTTCGCCCAATGAAAATGGGAAACTATCCGGGTTCCCTTCTTTGGCAAGTTTATCGATTAGCGGTCCACCTGGGTAAGGCAAGCCGATGAGTTTAGCGGTCTTGTCGAAGGCTTCGCCCACCGCATCATCTTGGGTTTCCCCAATAACCTCCATGTGTAGCGCATCTTTGACCCAGACCAATTGCGTATGTCCGCCACTGACTGTTAGGCAAAGAAAAGGAAATTGTGGTTTGGGGTCCTCGATAAAATGTGCCAATACGTGCGCCTGCATGTGATTTACCTCGATGAGGGGAATGTTAAGCGCAAGGGATAATGACTTCGCGAAAGAGGTTCCCACCAGCAATGCACCCAATAAACCAGGCCCCCGTGTGAAGGCAATGGCATTCAGTTCATTTTTGTTTATATTTGCTTTTTGGAGAGCCTCTGTTACGACAGGAATGATCGCTTTTTGATGTTCTCTACTGGCTAATTCGGGAACGACACCACCCCATTCCGTGTGGATGAGTTGGGTCGAGATGACGTTTGATTTTAAAACTCCATCCACCATGACGGCGGCGGAGGTTTCATCACACGAAGATTCGATGGCGAGTAGGTTCATTTTGCGAATTGTTTGCAAAAATAAGGCAAAAAAAATAAACATGGTAAAATACCTAAAGATCCTAGCCAAATCAGTCCTATACGGGTTGGTAGGAATCTTTTTGCTCATTTTTACCTTCATTTTGCTCCTTCGAGCCCCGGCTAATCAAATGCTTTTGGCCGATTACTTCAAGCCCATTATCAAGCGTGAGCTGGGTTATCCAGTCGACTTGAAAGGCATTCAAGTCAAATTTTTCGATGAGTTAAGCCTGACTGGACTACGGATTCATGATCCTTGGGGAAAGGAAATGATTTACATTGAGCAACTCGATGTCAACTTCAGTATTTCCGATTTGTTTATGGGCGGTGATAAGCCTACGCTTGATTATGCCCGTCTATTCCGTCCCCGCGTACATTTGATTTTAGAGAAGAAAGCGGGTCAGGTGAATTTAAATCACTTTGTTGATCAGATTATTGCCTGGGTGAATCGTATTTCGCCAGGTCCCTCCCAAGGTTCTAGCGTCTTCATCATTCGGGAAGCGGATGTCGTGGATGGGAAGTTTATTTTAGACGACGAACAAGAGCCCAATTTAGCTACAAGTACGCATTTCGACTTATCAC
>JBDKFF010000211.1:0-10447 GCA_039798865.1 Bacteroidota bacterium | reverse complement strand
TCGAACCAATCAATGAACTGCTAAACAAGCTAGGGATGGAAAATGATTTCATGCGATGCAGTTTGCGTTTTAATGCACAAATAACCCTTAAACGGGGGAAGTGTTTCCAAATTTACAAAAGTCGATTGGGAATCAGGCAACCTAACGCTTAATTACCTTTAAATAATTGATTTACAAAGATGTTGTGGATGAATGAATAGTTTGTGTTAATTTTACATGTAATTTTCTACGAAATCAACAACCCTTAAATAAAAATGAGCAAGTCAAGAGCTAGCAAATTTACATTTTGGCGTTCTGTTTTAACCAACCCGATGAGTGGTGGTTTGATTTCATTATTCCGTAATCCAATCATCTTTTTATACATTGGGTTGTTCATTTTCGCTATTCTAATTAACGTAGAGCACTCATTCAGTGAAGCTCCCAAGCAATCAGGGTATTTTTCGGGTTCGGTCTCATTCGACAAAAACGCTTCATACAACATCAATACGACTAAAGTATCAGCGACAATTTTGAAGATCAGCGATGAAACGATGTTGGAAATTAAGGCAACAAGCGTCAATGACTCCGAAACGGTGTATACGCAGATTAAAAATTTTAAGGGAGTGGGAACTTACTTTATCCCGGGCGATGGCACTTCCAACAACATTGGAAATCTAATCAAGGACATCCAAGATTATCAAAATAAGAATAATTTTTACGAAGCCACTCGACCAAATTCGGCGGGAATCTCCAATGGCGTTGGCCGCGTGAACATTACCTCCTACTCCGAGGATGCCATTTCGGGCGATTTGGTTTTGATTGGGAATAATCCAGCAGGCCAACAAGCAATTCTAGGTTCAGCTAAATTCAAAGTAAACCTACACCCCTAATGGACTTGATTGATTTTGAACCTGCCGTCGTCCAAGCTTCTTGGGAAAAAGTACTCGATTTCTTTGAAAAACAATTTAATAAACGTCCAAGCGATCTCGAATCCATCTTGTTTTTAATAGGGGTTCAAGAATTGGGAATTGGCCATAAGGTATTTACCAAAGAGGAAAAACAAGATTTGATGCACATTGCAACTTGCAAAGTATTGAGTTATAGTGGATTTTATGAATTGGAGGGTTTGGATGAGGCCGGCTGGCCCCATTGGAATTTAGTCAACCCCGTTCCATCCCTAAATCTAAAGGAGCAGGATCTCTTGTTAAAAGCCCATATTATTCATTATTTTGAAACCGAAGTCTATTAAACGATGACTAAAATAATTAGTTATAATGTGAACGGAATCCGAGCTGCGATTCAAAAGGGCTTCACATCTTGGTTGGCCGACCAAAAAGCCGATATCATCTGCATACAGGAGTTAAAGGCCGAATTTGACCAAGTGGACACCACAGAAATTGAGCAGTTGGGTTATTCGATCCATTGGCATTCGGCGCAAAAGAAAGGCTATTCCGGGGTAGCCATTTTTTCTAAACTCACACCCAAGCATGTAGAAATTGGCTGTGGAATCGAAAAATACGACTTTGAAGGACGCGTTTTGCGTTTGGATTTTGAGCAATTTTCGGTCATGAGTGTATATATGCCCTCGGGTTCAAGTGGTGATGAGCGTCAAGCCTTCAAAATGGAATGGCTTTCCGATTTTCATACCTATGCACTAAACTTGCAAAAAGAAATTCCGAATTTGATTATTTCGGGGGATTACAATATTTGTCATCGGGCCATCGACATTCACAATCCGAAAGGAAATGCGAATAGTTCTGGTTTTTTGCCAGAGGAACGTGAATGGATAGAGACATTTGTGAACAGCGGGTTTGTAGATACCTTCCGTTTGATCAATCCGGAACAAGCGCATGCTTATTCGTGGTGGAGTTACCGAGCAGGTGCCCGCGGAAAAAATCTAGGTTGGCGTATCGATTACCACATGGCAAGTGCGAATTTAAAAGATCAGATTGCCAATGCCTATATTTTACCTGATGCCATGCATTCGGACCATTGCCCAATTGTCGTAGAACTTAAAACAGCTTAATATGCACTTCGAAAAACACGTCTTTATTTGCGCAAACGACAAGGATGCTCCTAAAAAATGTTGTGGCTCTGGCCATGGGATGGAATTGGTAGAAGCATTCAAATCAGCCTATGCGGAAGCAGGGAGTCCTGCCAAAATCCGTATTCAGCGCGCGGGATGTTTAGATTTTTGTGGAAAAGGACCTGCCATGGTTGTATACCCTGAAGGCGTTTTTTATGGAAATGTCAGCCTGGATGATGTCAAAGAAATTACACAGAAACATTTGATCGAAGGGGAAGTGGTGAGCCGACTGCAAATCGGATAATTAGTTAGCTATGCAATATCGTTTATACCCAACACTCTTGAATTCATTTTCTTTGTACCTGCAGCAAGCAAGGGACAAGGCTGGGAAAATCATTGTGGATGAAATCGAGATGATTGAGCGAATCAATCGCGTGAAAAAACCGAGTACACAAGCCCAACAAAAAGGAATGGACTTTGAGCGTGCGGTAATCTTAGGGGAAGACGAGGAATTATTCGAAGAAGGAATAATTGATAAAGCAAGAGCTCTTTTACCTGAAAAATACAAAACTCAATATTATGTTGAGTCACGCTACAAAAATGCCTTGATTTATGGCTATGTGGATGGTGTAGGCGAAGAAGTAGCCTTTGATTTAAAATCTACTTCTTATTACGAATCGGGTCGATTCGCGAGCAACCACCAAAACCTCTATTTATTGGGGCTTCAAAAACTTGGAATTGAGCAGTTGGACTATGTAATTACCGACTTCAAAGAAGTATACAAGGAAACTTATTTTCTGAATCAATACGATTTCAGCCCCCTGTATGCTCAAATCGAACAATTCCAATCTTTTTTGGAAGAGAATAAAAAATTCATCCGGGATAAAAAGATTTTCGATCGAAAATCCAACGACAATCAATTGTCCTTATTCGAATAAATCCAACAATTGACTGAGTTGGCTAATTCGGATATTCGACGTTTCGGATTCTTCCCGAACATGCAGATGAATCGCTGAAATTCCCACGGCCTCAGCGGCTTGAATGTCAATGATGGGATGATCCCCCACCATGACAACTTCCGAGGCAAGGCATTGTGCCTCCTTCAGTGCAAAATGAAAGAAATCTGGCGAAGGTTTCTTGCACCCGGCCACTTCCGACGTGATGATGCGTTGAAAAAAATGACTCATCCCAACACCCTGAATCTTTACGTGCTGAATGTCATCGAAGCCATTGGTCAACACATACAAAGGGTATTTGTTAGCTAAACTTTCAATAACCTGAAAGGCTCCCGGCAGCAAATTCGTTTTACGTGGGGTCCGACTAAGATACAAATCGGAGAAAAGTTGAGCATCCCCTTTCCAAGACATCGCCTCAAAAAATTCGATAAAACGGGTCTCTCGTAATTCCTTTTGTGAAATACGACCATGCTGGTAATCGTCCCATAATCGGTCGTTAATTGCCTGAAATTTTTCCCAAATATCGGTATTGCTATGTGAAACCGATTGTTCAATGGGAAGTTCCACCATTAATTCTTGAATGACTTCGAAGGCATTTCGATCGTGATCCCAGAGGGTATGATCCCAATCAAAAAAAATGGCTTTTGGACTAAATTTCATCGAACAAAGGTAATAATAAGCTACCTTTGTCCCTATTAATTTCTGATAAGCTATGGAGCATCAATTACAATTAAAAAAACCGTTGGCCTTTTTCGATTTAGAAACCACCGGAATCATGGTGAACAAGGATCGTATTGTGGAAATTTCCATTGCGAAGGCGAATATCGATGGCTCTGTGGAGGTCAAAACGCGCCGCGTGAATCCAGGTATTCCCATTCCATTAGAAGCTTCCTTGGTACACGGCATCTATGATGCGGATGTTGCGAATGAACCGAATTTCAAGCAAGTGGCAAAGTCCCTCGCGGGTTTTTTAGAGGGTTGTGATTTGGCAGGATTCAATTCCAATCGTTTTGATGTACCGATGTTAGTGGAGGAGTTTTTGCGTGCAGAGGTCGACTTCGATATGAAAAACCGAAAATTGGTAGATGCCCAACGAATCTTCCACATGATGGAACCGCGTAACCTGACGGCTGCTTACCGCTTCTATTGTGACAAAGAGCTGATTGGTGCGCACGGTGCAGAGGCAGATGTTTTGGCAACATTGGAAGTTTTAAATGCCCAAGTGAAGCGTTATGCGAACACCCCACTGAAAGATTCCGAAGGAAATGAATTCTTCCCGATTCAAAATGATGTGAATGCCTTGCATGAATTGAGCGCTTCCAATTCCATCGACTTCGCCAATCGAATGATTTACAACAAAAATCAGGTTGCGGTGTTTAATTTTGGAAAGCACATGGGACGACCTGTTTTAGAGGTGCTCAAATCGGACCCGTCCTATTATGATTGGATGATGAAGGGAGATTTCCCGATGGACACCAAACGGAAATTAACCGAAATTAAATTACAAGGTTTTCAACGTTAGGGGCTTAAGAATTCAGTTTTATTCGTATTTTTGCCCCGCATAAATGCATTCAACTACTAACTATGCAATCGATTCCAGAAGTATTACGTACGATTCCGCTGACGCATTACATTTTATTTAGTTCTGCTCTTTTTTGTATCGGAATTTTAGGGGTTTTAACACGTCGAAATGCGATCATCGTGTTCATGGCCATTGAATTAATGTTAAATGCTGTCAATTTATTATTGGCCGCATTCTCATCGTATTATTCAGATCCGGCAGGTCAGATATTCGTTTTCTTCATCATGGCGGTTGCGGCAGCCGAAGTAGCGGTAGGCCTTGCTATCATTGTAATGATTTACCGTAATATTCAAAGTATTGATATTGGCGTACTTAATAAAATCAAGAATTAATTACTGCGCTTTTAACGATCCTCCTATGTCATTAGTCTATTTAATCCCCCTATTACCGTTTTTAGGTTTTGCTATCAACGGATTAGCCTTCCCCAAATTAAACAAATCAATTGCGGGAATCATTGGAACGATACCTCCACTGGTAGCCTTCGCTTTGTCTTTGCAATTGTTTCTAAACTTTGATGGGAAAGCTCAGATTTACACCTTAGCCGAGTGGATAAAGGTGGGTTCTTTATCAATCCCTTTTGAGTTTCAAGTGGACCAATTATCGCTGTTGATGTTGTTAATCATCACGGGAGTTGGCACCTTGATTCACATCTACTCAATGGGCTATATGTCGCATGATGCGGGATTTGGAAAGTTTTTCGCTTTCTTAAATCTGTTTGTATTTTTCATGCTCATCTTGGTTCTTGGGGCCAATTTCACCGTATTATTCATCGGTTGGGAAGGCGTAGGTCTTTGCTCTTATTTACTAATTGGCTTCTGGAATCAGAAAAACAGTTACGGAGATGCCGCACGCAAGGCCTTCATCATGAACCGTATTGGTGATTTAGGTTTCTTGGTGGGTATATTCTTATTGATTCAAAACTTTAATACCACGAACTACCAAAGCATTTTCCAAGCGATTGCCTCTGGAAATGTACCTGAAAACGTAGGCTTAATTGCTTTCTGCTTGTTTATTGGAGCTATGGGTAAATCGGCGCAAATTCCGTTGTTTACCTGGTTACCAGATGCGATGGCGGGCCCAACCCCTGTTTCGGCCTTGATTCACGCAGCCACAATGGTGACGGCGGGAATTTACATGGTCATTCGTGCCAATGTGATTTTCGAATTAAGTCCAGAAGTCTTGCATTTCGTGGGTTGGATTGGTTTAGCTACTGCCTTATTAGGAGCGGCGATTGGCCTATTCCAAAATGATATTAAAAAGGTATTAGCCTACTCTACGGTCTCACAGTTGGGCTACATGTTCATGGGCTTGGGAGCCTCTGCTTACACTGCGTCGTTCTTCCACGTGATGACACATGCGTTCTTCAAGGCGCTCTTGTTTTTAGGAGCGGGTTCGGTGATTCATGCCATGTCGGACGAACAAGATATTCGTAAAATGGGAGGCTTGAAATCGAAAATGCCAATCACCTATTTCACATTTTTGTTGGGTACAATTGCCATTGCGGGTATCCCACCATTTGCAGGTTTCTTCTCCAAAGACGAAATTTTAGCCCATTTATATCACCATGATTTTGCGATGTGGTGTTTAGCGATTGTAGGATCTGCCCTAACCTCGTTCTACATGTTCCGTGTGTTTATTTTGACATTCTTCGGAGATTTCCGAGGAACGGAGGAACAAGAACATCATTTACATGAGTCTCCTTTGAGCATGACTTTTCCTTTGATGGTTCTCGCGGTATTGTCGGTTATTGGAGGATTAATCAACTTGCCACATTTCGCAGGAGGGAATGAATTCTTAGCGCATTGGTTGGCCCCAATGCTACCTGAAGCTGGAGAATCTGCGGAGGTTTCCTTCTTAACCTTAGAAATGGGCGCTCCATTGTTGGCAGCTTTTGTACCGGCCTTTTTAGCGATCTATTTATTCGGAGTTAAAAAATCGGTTCCAGGTGCTGATGAGTCCATTAGCGGAATCCAAAAAGTTATTTATCACAAATTCTACATTGATGAATTATACGATTTAATCATCGTAAAACCGATTTCAATTCTTGGTAATTTCTGTTTCCAAGTGTTGGAGTTTTTAGTAATCGATTTGATTGTAGAAGGTATTGGACGAATTGTGGCTTATGCCTCTACCGAATTCCGTCGGATTCAAACGGGGAATGTGGGGTATTACATTTTCGTTATGGTTATTTCCATTACCCTTATTCTCGCATTGAGTTTAAGAACTTGGATTTTGTAATTTTTAATCGACAAAAGAGGTATGTTATTACTATTTATCCTATTATTCCCGTTAGTATTGGGCGCTGGTTTATTGCTTGTTAAACCCAGTAAACCATTTGGCATTGCATTGGCGGGATCTCTTATTGAAGCGATTGCAATTGCTTATGCCTTAAGCACTGAATCATTGCAATTTTCCCAAGCTTGGCTACCGGAAGCGGGCATTAGTTTCACGCTTTGGGTGGATGGAATCAATGGTGTATTGATTGGGTTGACGGGTCTTTTGATTCCATTTATTATTGGATCTACAACGAACTCGGACAAATCTGAAAACGCCTCGTACTTAGGTTTAATCTTAAGCATGCAATCAGCCTTGCTAGGGGCTTTTCTTGCCAAAGACGCGTTCTTGTTCTACTTCTTCTTTGAAGCATCTCTTCTGCCGATTTACTTCTTAGCCGCGCAATATGGCGGTGAAAACAGAACGGCTATCACCTTCAAGTTTTTTGTTTATACCTTGTTCGGATCCTTATTTTTATTGATCGCATTAATTTATGTCTATCTACGGACGCCAGGTGAAACCCATTCTGCTGATATCGAAACCTTGTATTTAACCGCACGTAATCTAAGTGCAGAACACCAAGGCTTATTGTTTTTAGCATTTTTCATCGCGTTTGCGATTAAGATGCCGGTATTCCCATTCCATACGTGGCAACCCGATACATATACAACCTCTCCAGTTCAAGGAAGTATGTTACTGGGTGGTATCATGTTGAAAATGGGTACCTATGGTATGATCAGATTAGTCATTCCCATGTTTCCATTGGGAATAACGCAATGGGGATTGACCGTTTCAGTGCTTTCTATCATCGGTATTATTTATGGCTCGGTGATTGCGATCCAGCAAAAAGATGCAAAACGATTATTGGCTTATTCGTCCTTTGCGCACGTTGGTTTGATGGCCGCGGGTATCATGACACAGAGTGTCGACGGCATACAAGGGGCACTTTACCAAATGTTATCGCATGGTATCAATTTAGTGGGTTTGTTCTTTGTGATTGAGGTAATTGAACGTAGAACGAAAACGCGTGAATTAGCTCAGCTTGGCGGAATCACCCAATCATCGTATGTCTTAACGGTTGCCTTTATCGTGTTGAGTTTGGGCTCGGTGGCATTGCCATTGACGAATGGATTTATCGGGGAATTCTTGTTATTGAAGAGTGTGTTTGATCAAGAAATGTATTTGGGAATCATTGCAGGAATCACGATTATTTTGGGTGCGGTTTATACCTTGCGACTGATTCAAAAAACAATCTTTGGTAATGTATCGAAGGTAACCAAATCGTTTGAAGACCTTGTATTAGGCGAAAAGTTGGTATTAATTCCGTTAATCATCTTGGTGATTGTCGGCGGACTATTCCCTCAATATGTATTATCATTCAGTGCCGCTAGTGTGGAAAAACTTGTTGCGCTTTTAAACTAAGCGGAATTTAAAATAACAGTTAAGCAGAATTATGACAGCTATCATTGCTTTATCATTATTTGGAATCTCTAATCTATTTTTAGGTTTTTGGTTATCGCGTAAAATGATCCAACAAATCACCTTGTTGTTCCTTGCCATCGGCATGGGTATAACGGTGATGGACTGGAATCATGAGTTCCTATGGTTTGGAAACATGTTCCGGACAAACAATACATCGATCAACTTCAGTATCATCATTCAAATAGCCGCATTTTTCGTGGTTGCTTTTTCGAATGCTTTTGGTCAAGATGATGAACATACACACCCGGCTGAGTACTATGCCATTTTGCTGTTTTCTACAGTAGGCGCTATTATCATGGTCTCATTTGACCATCTAATGATGTTATTTGTGGGTCTTGAAATTTTATCCGTGGCTATGTACGTGCTGACGGGGTCCGACAAACGAAATCTTCGTTCTAATGAAGCGGCCATTAAATATTTCTTAATGGGTTCCTTCGCGACAGGTATTTTGTTATTTGGAATGACCTTAGTTTATGGGGCGACTCGTTCGTTTTATATCTCGAACATGGCGACAGTGATCGCAACGACAGCACCAGAATCCATGCCATCGTTTTTATATGCGGGTGTCTTATTAATGCTTGTTGGCTTACTCTTTAAAGTATCTGCGGCTCCCTTCCACTTCTGGACACCGGATGTGTATGATGGCGCGCCAACTATCTTTACGATGTTCATGTCGACCGTCGTAAAAACGGCTGGCTTTGCAGCGATATACCACATATTCGCAGGCATTTTTGGGGGCTTGTACAGCACTTGGGTAATGCCGGTATATTTTATCAGTATGTTAACCTTGGTCATTGGAAATGTTACAGCGGTATACCAACAAAGCATTAAGCGCATGTTGGCATATTCCAGTATTTCCCATGCCGGCTATATGTTAATGACTGTGTCTGCTCGCCAAGAAAGTTCAAACTCCACGATTCTATTTTATTCATTGGCATATACCATAGCTACGTTGACGGCGTTTGCAGTATTTAAATTAGTGTCTGAGCATCAAACAGGCCGTGTTGAAAAACCCGAGCATTTCCAATCTTTTGAAGGATTAGCCAAGTCCAATCCCTTCTTAGCGTTTTGTTTTACGGTTGCTATGTTATCATTAGCGGGAATTCCTTTAACAGCAGGCTTTTGGGGGAAATTCTTCGTATTCTCAGATACCTTTAATCGGAATATAATTTATCCAGTCGTGTTGGCAATATTGATGTCGGCAGTAGGAATTTACTATTATTTCAAGGGAATTATTGCTGTTTACTTCAAACAAGGTGATATCGAAAAAATTGAAGTAAGTCCACTTTATCAAGTCGCATTAGTTTTAACAAGCTTGGGCACCTTGGTGCTGGGGCTATTCCCGAATATCGTTAAAAGCCTTTTTTAATTGAAGCCAAAATCGCAACTCTTTAATCGGAAAGATTTAGTCGCCTACTTTCTAATCGCGGGTACGGGTGCGATGATTCAATTATTAGCCGGAGCATTATTGAAAGATTGGTTTCATATGGCTTACGAGAAGACCATATTACCAGCTTATTTTATTTCATTAATTGCCGGATTTATCATGACAAAGCTTTTTGCATTTGATGCTAGGGAATCAAAACAGACCCGGCGAGAAATGATCAAGTTTATGATGGTGGCTACCTTTTCAGGATTTGTTACTTGGGGATTCAGTATTTTACCCTACCACATTATTCAAACAAAATACAGCGATTTATTAATTCAGATACCCTATTCATTTAAGAAGGTTAACGTGACTCAAATTAGCACAACCTTAAATGGCATGGGATTCAGTTTTGTGTCAAACTATGTTTTGCACAAAACATTTACCTTCAAAAGCAGTGGATTTTACGACCGTTTCAAGGATCTAATCAAGTAATACGTCTGTATTTTAGGAGCAACTATTAAATTAATCTTAATTTTCTTGCGTAATAGATGCACCAAAATAAGCCTTAAAGGCACTTTTTCGCAAAATAGCCCTCAAATCTTAAAAAAATCTTAAAAATTTTAGGAGATTGTTTGCAAATAAATAATTAAGCCGTAGATTTGTAGCTCAAACCTTAAAATATTACAAAAATGAAAAAAGTATTCGCTTTAGCTTTCGTTGCTGGTATGGTAACTTTAGCATCTTGTGGTGAGAAAAAAACTGAAGCTGCTGCTGATACA
>JBDKFF010000210.1:0-8201 GCA_039798865.1 Bacteroidota bacterium | reverse complement strand
GAACGAATCCCAATGCCCTCGTTTTAACGGATGGCAATCCGACCCTCCTATTCACATATGCAATCACTAAATCGGATGGCCAGAAAGAATGGGTTGCATTGGGGGAATCTGATTACTTAGCAGCTTTTATGCGCTTTTGCTATGCAAAGGGGATTCAATCGATTCTAGTAGAAGGAGGAACCAAAACTATTGAGGCATTGGTGGAAAAAATGGAGGTTCAAGAACTCATTCAAATCGAATCGGATCTTGAGCTAAATGAAGGAATTGCTGCACCCCGACTAGCTAATGAAGATTTTCAATCCTATCCTATCGGATCCAATAACCGCTGGAAAAAACGTTAGGCAAAGAGGATTTGACCTAGTAAATAACAATTAAGCGAGAGAATAATCGCAGAGACAATCCAAGCAAGATTACGCATCCAGGCCGGATTCACAAAAGGTCCCATTCGCTCGGGATCACTCGTAAACCAAACCAATGGAATAACGGCAAAGCTCAGCTGCATTGATAGAATGACTTGCGAGAAAATCAATAATTCATTGATACGAGATTCCCCCCAAATCCAGGTCACGAAGAATGCGGGCACGATGGCAATCATTCGGGTAATCATTCGTCTTAACCAAGGTTTCATCTTCAAATCGATGAATCCTTCCATGACAATTTGCCCCGCTAAGGTACCTGTTACCGTTGCATTTTGACCTGACGCTAAAAGTGCCACAGCAAATAAGATACTCGCCCATTTTGTGCCCATGACGGGATCCAGTAGAACAAAAGCATCTTGGATATCGGCAACGTCCTGACGGCCATTCCAATGAAAAGCCGCAGCCGCTAAAATCAAAATACTCGCATTGATGAAGAAAGCAAAGCTGAGGGAAATCGTAGAGTCCCAAGTCGCATACTTGATGGCTTTTTTACGGTCGATGTCATTTTGTTCAAAAGCACGGGTCTGCACAATGCTCGAATGCAGGTATAGATTATGGGGCATCACGGTAGCTCCTAAGATACCAATAGCAACATATAATTGACGCTCATCCATCAGGATACTCGAACTAGGAATGAGGCCTTGTAAAACTTGAGTAACCGCGGGCTGTGCCGCCCACATTTCATAGGCAAAACAGAGCGCAATGACAGCAAGCAAGGCCATCACGATGGATTCAAGGACGCGAAAACCGCGATTTTGAAAATAAAGAATTAAGAAAACATCCAGAATGGTAATTGCGATACCCGCTAAAATGGGTATACCAAAAAGCAAATGAAGCGCGAGCGCGGAGCCAATCACTTCGGCTAGATCGCAAGCAGCAATAGCTAATTCACAGATAATCCAGAGAAAATACGCGACCGGTTTTGAGAACGAATCACCACAGGCTTGTGCTAAATCCCGACCTGTAGCCACGCCTAATTTCAAGGCCAAATGTTGAAGCAAAATGGCAAAGAGGCTGGAGATAAGAATCACCGATAGAAGCGTATAGCCAAATTGAGCGCCACCTGCTAAATCCGTCGCCCAGTTTCCAGGGTCCATGTAGCCGACAGCGACCATAAATCCCGGACCAATGAATGCGCGTAAATTTCGCCAAAATCCTTCTCCTTTAGGGACAGGTATCGTAGCAAAAACCTCGCTCAATGAATTTTCCGGATGTGATTTACGCCAATGCTTGGACATTGAATTAACTATTTACCTTCAAATATACTTATTTTACGACAATTCAAAAATAATTTTTAGTTAAGCCTAAAAAATTAAATCCCCAAATAATTCCTTATTTTTGAGTTCAAAACAATTCAAGATGGCGACTTCATTTGCGGAAGAAAACTACCTGAAAATCATTTATCGCCTTTCAGAGGGCCATAATGAGGATGTATCGACCAATGCAGTGGCTGAATTAACGCAGACAAAAGCGGCTTCGGTAACCGATATGCTTCGCAAACTGGCTGATAAGGGCTGGGTCAACTACCAAAAATACCAAGGTGTTCGTTTGAGTCCGGAGGGTGAAAAAATAGCCTTGGGTATTGTTCGCAAGCATCGTTTATGGGAGGTTTTTCTCGTAGAAAAAATGGGCTTTAATTGGGATGAAGTACATGAAATCGCTGAACAGCTGGAACACATTGAGTCGGATACGCTCATCGACAAGCTCGATGCTTTTCTTGAATTCCCCAAAACGGACCCACACGGGGACCCCATTCCCAGTAAAAGTGGAGTGATGCCAGAACTAGGCTATTTGCATTTGGCAGATATCCGAGTAGGGAAAAGTTGCGTGCTGATGGGCGTAGCGAAAGATTCTGCCGTCTTTCTTCAATTACTTACGAAAATGAATTTAAGTCTTGGGAGTGGACTAAGCGTGCAAGAAATCAACGAGTTTGATCGTTCGATTGCGGTAAGCATCGACGGAAAACCTGCTGTGTTTATTAGCCACGAGGTTGCCAAAAATATTTTGGTTAAACTAGCTCAATAGATCCAAGACTTCATCCTCACTCAGATTACGCAAGATACTTTCATCTGAAGTCACTAGTTCATTCGCTAAATCAAGCTTACGTTGCTGCAAGGATAAAATCTTTTCTTCGACGGTTTCCTTGCTGATAAACTTATAGGTAAATACGGTCTTCTTCTGTCCGATTCGGTGCGCCCGGTCGATCGCTTGTGCCTCCGCCGCAGGATTCCACCACGGATCCAATAAGAATACGTAATCCGCTGCAGTCAAGTTTAAACCTACCCCACCGGCCTTCAAGGAAATCAAAAATACAGATTGCCCATCGTCCTTTTGGAAACTTTCCACCTGACCTTTACGATCAGAAGTACTTCCGTCCAAATAAGCATAATCAATGCCTCGCTCATCCAAAGCCTTGCGAATAAGGCCTAAATGCTGAACAAACTGGCTGAATATCAGCACCTTATGATGCTGCTCTAATACAGTTTCCAATTTCTCTAACACAGCCTCCATCTTGCCGGATTCTCCCTCGAAGCCTTCTTCACAAAGTGCCGGGTGATTCGCTAATTGGCGTAATTTGGTTAGACCTTGAAGGACAGAGAATCGGGATTTTTGAAGGCCTTCGTCCTTGATTTGCTTCAATAACACATCGCGGTAGAACGATTTCGTCTTATCGTATAGGCGTTCTTGTTCCTCCGACATGGTGCAGTAGGTAATGGACTCCATTTTCTCTGGTAAATCCGCCGCTACCTGCCGCTTTTCACGACGTAATAAATAAGGCTTTATTAAGAAATAAAGGCGCTTTTTCTGATCGCTATCGGCCTTCTTCTCAATGGGAATTTGAAAATAATCCTTAAAATATCGCTGAGTGCCTAATAAACCTGTATTGACAAAATTCATTTGTGACCACAAGTCCATGGTCGAGTTTTCCAGCGGCGTTCCCGTCATCACTAAACGGTACTTCGCATTTAACTTTTGAACGGCCTTCGTAATATTAGCCAAAGGATTTTTAATCGCTTGCGACTCATCCAAGATGACATAACTAAAGGCTTGTTTCTCAAACCAATCAATATCCGAACGAACCATCCCGAATGAGCAAAGAATCAAATCTACTTTGCCAATCTGGGCCTGCAATTTCTCTCGTTGAGGTCCACTATAAACCAAGACACGTAATTGCGGAGTAAATTTCTTGGCTTCCATCTCCCAGTTGTACAAGAGGGAAGTTGGCATAACCAATAAGGACGGCGCCGTCTCCCCTTGCTCCTTTAAGCTCTGCAATAGACACAAGGTCTGCACCGTCTTACCAAGACCCATATCGTCTGCTAAACAAGCTCCTAATCCTGCCGCTTGGCGTGTCCGCATCCAACGGTAACCTTCCAATTGATACGGGCGAAGCGTTCCCTTGAAGTTCTTCGGAACGGGGAACTCTTTGGTTTCGAGTTTGAGATCGTTGAGGGTTTTTGTCCGCAAATTGGTTTTGACCAATTCTTGGTTTTCCCATTCTTGAATCAATTGAAAATGTTGACGGCGTAAAAATACCCCCTCTTCACCGGGACGGGTCTCGGAGAAATAGAAAAGATCTTGGTAATCATGAAACCAGTTATCGGGGATAATGGCGATGGAACCATCGGGCAGATGGAACTCCTTCTTCTTCTGTAAGATGAGTTGGCGTATCTTCAAGAATGGGATCTGGAAAGTCCCAAACGAAATAATAGCTTGCACATCAAACCAATCTAATTTCTCGCCAATACGAATCTTAATTTCCGGTTTACCTAGGAAATACCTTGGGGCAGAACCATCCCCTTTGAATTGAACGGTAAATGCGCCTTGATCTAGGTCTTGCTTGTGGGCAGTTAGCCATTGTACGGCATCTGAACGGGAAATCGTTGCCCGGCCATCCGCTTCCATGGGTAGGCCCATCGATTTAAGTGCTTGAAAAGCACGCTTTTCCTTGGTGAGGGAGCGCATGATTTTTTGAAAAGCATAGCTATCGCCTTTCTTTTCGAATAAGACATTCGCCTCGGCAGAGAGACCATCCCAAGGGAAGCGATTATTCCCATATTGGAAGGAAAGGACAAACTGCCATCGATCCGCAGCTTCCAAAGCTTTCTTGGAACTTACTTTTTCATCTTCATCTAACTTCGGGGTAATGGGCCCGTAAGACAAAAGGTATTGACAGTTCTTTTCGGTATTGGTAATCTCAAAACCTTTGGCATGAACGGGGTAACGAGCCACCATGGCTTTGACGAATTTTCTGAAATAATCTTCCTCCATGTTTCGAGGAATAACGACAAACTTCTTATTCAAAAAGGCGCGTAATTTCTTGCCTTCTAATTGCGGTTTGAAGTGATAAAGCTTTTGATTTAAAAGCATCCAAGCAGGTTCATCACAAAGAATGAGGGCATCCTTGTATTGAAATTCCAGCTTATTGCCCTTGTATTTGAGGGTAGGAAAATAGTGCGTATTCTCCTCATTCCGCATGAAATGGAATAATACTTCAACGGCTTCTTCTTGGATTTCAACGGATTGCCGCATCGGGTTGCCGTCATTACCCATGATAAACAATGTTTTATCCGGGCAAATCAATTCGAAAATCTGGGAACGGCGTTTTTCGACGACAGCATGAACCGCCTCTTGAATTTCTTTCTCGCCTTTTTCGGCATCGAACGTCTTCAAATAAAACTCCTCCATGGTCTTGCGCTTGGAGGTATTGAATTTCTCATAAATCGCAGCGGGTTTCATTCCCTCCACCAATTTGACTGCAGCCTCATCGCGTTCATCTAAACTGTGTGCAAATTCATGGAAATTGCGTGTCGTAAGGGTTTGATACTCCCACGTCAACTGACCCTTGTCATTCAATTGAACAACAAAAACCTCAAACAAATAACCGAGGCATTCGTGGGATAACAAGGAATAAACAACCTGAAAAGGTTTGTTTGGGGAGATCTTCATGTAGCTATTCAGAGCTCGATTTCGCGAGTTCTATGAGTAAAACCTTCAAAAATAAGGTTTTTTTATGAAATACTACCTAAGAATAAGAAAATTAACTTCAAGCCTTCTTCAGACGTAGGCAAGCCCAATTCCGCAAGTTCGTCTCAGATTCCAACGATAATCCATGGGAGGTCGCAGCTTCCAACAAATACGAAATATCATCCGCATAGAATCCACTTAACAACAAAGTGCCACCAGGAACAAGCCGTGCGGCATATTCAGCGAGCTCGTCCAACAAGATATTTCGATTGATATTGGCTAGCACAACATCATACGTAGTATCGGGTTCATTTCGAATAGTTCCTTCTTGAAAGGTCACCATTTCGCATCCATTCAATGAGGCATTTTCAATCGAATTCTCTACTGACCAGGGGTCGATGTCGAAACCATGTACTCGGTTAGCGCCTAATTTAATCGCGATGAAAGCTAATATTCCGGTACCCGTACCTACGTCAAGGACGGATTTATCCGTTAAATCTATTTCAAACATCCCCTGAACCATGAGGGTTGTTGTTTCATGATGCCCCGTCCCAAAAGACATCTTGGGATTAATAACGATATCCATGGCCACGGATGGGTCAGGCTCATGAAAACTTGCGCGGATGTTTACTTGGTCCGAAATACGGATGGGGTCATAATTGGTTTCCCAAACCGCATTCCAATTTTGCTTTTCGATTTCTGCCTCCTCCACTTCGATAGGACCTAAAAATCGATACCGTTCAATGATTTCATGAGCGGCGCTATGGTCGTAAACAGCGAGTGGGCAATAAGCTTGAATACCGGTGTCAGTATCTTCAAAGATATCGAATCCAATTTCACTTAGCTCCGCCATTAAAATATCTGTAATCTCGACACTAGCCGAAATACGTAGTTGTTTCGTCGCCATACTGAAAAGGAATTATTGGGTAACCGGATTCGGATCTTTTTTGCCGAAAACAGAGAAATGTATGTAGCGTTTGGGCTGTGTTCGAAAATCGATCAGCAGCTTATCAAGATCCAATAAGGATTTATTAAGTCCGTTGTACAATGAATCATTGACCAATAATTTGCCCGCAGTTCCTTGTCCTTGTTCAAGCTTAGTCACGATCTTCTGCAGTGAATTAATCGCTTTCCCCGCTTCCTGCAAGGTTTGTCCGATGCGTACAGCTTGCAAGGAATCGGCAACTGTATTGAATTTCGTCAACAAGGGCTTTAATTGCTTTTCCGTTTCAGTCAAACTTTGTGTCAAAGACTTCATGTTAGCGGTAATCTGCTTCACGTTCGCTTTGTTGTCGGCCACTAACTCCGTCACCGACCCATTGATATTGGTCACCGCTGAATTCGAATTTTTAATCAATTCATTCAAATGGGTTCCCGTATGCTCAAATTTCTTACTGATGGTTCGGAAGGAAATCAATAAAGAATCCGCATTAGATAAAACTGGCAAAGCGCGTTCCTTTAGCAGGGCAGAAAGTCCCTTCTCGGTCGTTCCAACTAATATGCTTTCGCTAGGCAAAGATCCTTTTCCGAGTAATTCCAAACGCATCACTTTCCCCCCTAGCAAGGCCCCATCTGATAAAACGACAATGGATTTATCCGGAAGAATTAAATCTTTATTGATGCGTAAGGTAACCTTGATTTTATTGCCATCCTCCGGCAACAACTCTACTTTTTTGACTTTACCTACCTCAATTCCATTTAATAAAACTTGATTAGATGCGGTCAATCCATCTACGTTATCGTAGGTGACGTAATAAATATTAGAGGAAGAGAAAACGTCATTCCCTTTCAAAAAATTAAACCCAAAATAGAGGATTAGGAAGGCAATTAAAGCTAAAAAACCAACCTTTAATTCGTTGCTTTGAAACATAGTGGGTTTATTTTTCGATTTCTAATTTATACTTCTTGAAGGCCGTCGCGATAGCTTCCGCGACTTCAGCTTGCCCTTTTTCTGAGTTTAAGTATTCTTCTTCATTCGGGTTCGTTAAAAAGCCCGTCTCAACGAGAACACTTGGCATGGCCGTCCGCCAAATGACTAAAAAACCTGCTTGCTTCACGCCAAAGCTTTTGCGCTTGTAGGTTTTGGAGAACTGGTCCTCCACATGCGAGGCAAACTTCACCGAATTGGCCATAAATGCACTTTGGTAATTTGCCATCATGATATGTGCTAAAGGCGAATTAGGATCAAAACCATTGTAGGAGGTTTGATAGTCCTTTTCTTGTAAGATTACCGAGTTCTCGCGCTTCGCAACATTTAGATTTCCATCCGTTTTATGTAAACCCATCGTATAGGTTTCCGTGCCATAAGCGGATTTATTTACGGCTGCATTACAATGAACAGAAATAAATAAATCAGCTTTATTACGATTAGCGATGTCGGCGCGCTCAAAAAGTTCGATAAATTCATCGGTTTGGCGCGTGTAGATAATCTTCAAATCTGGGTATTCGGCTTTCAACTTTTTCCCTAATTCCAGAATGATTTTCAGGGTAACTTTCCCCTCTCGAGCACCCGTAGGGCCCAAACATCCGGGATCCTTTCCACCATGGCCCGCATCCAAACAAACCGTTTTGATAAGATTCTTATTGACCGAACGAGCTGGGTCAATCGTCGGCATCGTCGCCGAAATAATCGACAAAGTTAAACCAAGAACAAAAACAACTCGGATGGATGAAAACATTATTTTTCTGATTATTACACTTAGGTACCAAGCAATGATGTAATTTTGCAAATTCATTGCAAGGACAAATATAATTTTTAAATTCCATTTGATAAAGAAATCCACATATTACCTTTTACTGAGTTGGGCTTTGTTT
>JBDKFF010000209.1:0-2769 GCA_039798865.1 Bacteroidota bacterium | reverse complement strand
ATTTTACGGCCTGTTAAGCCTGTATCACCGTGTGGTCCGCCAATCACGAATTTTCCCGTTGGGTTAATGTGATAGGTAATCGCATCATTGAATAGCGCTTGTAACTCGGGCTTTAACTTCGCCTTCACGCGAGGAATAACGATTTCGACAATGTCTTTCTTGATTTTCGCCAACATATCTGCTTCCGTCGCAAAATCATCATGTTGCGTAGATACCACAATCGTATCGATGCGCTGAGGCGTGTGATCGTCGCTGTATTCAATCGTTACTTGAGATTTTGCATCTGGACGTAAATAGCCAATTACATTAGGCTCATTATTGCGGATATAGGAAAGCTCTTGTAAGATCTTATGTGCTAAATCCAATGCCAAAGGCATGTAGTTTTCTGTTTCTTTCGTCGCGAAACCAAACATCATTCCTTGGTCACCTGCACCTTGTTCTTCCGGTTTTGCCCGGTCGACCCCTTGGTTAATGTCGGCCGACTGCTCATGAATCGCCGATAGGATACCGCATGAGTTTGCTTCAAACATATACTCCGACTTCGTGTAACCGATTTTACGAATTACTTCCCGCGTGATGGCTTGAACATCTAAATACGTTTTGGTATTAACCTCACCTGCTAAAACGACCTGTCCGGTGGTTACTAAAGTCTCACAAGCCACTTTGGACGTGGGGTCAAATGCCATAAAATGGTCAATTAACGCATCCGAAATTTGGTCAGCTACTTTATCGGGATGTCCTTCAGATACTGATTCAGACGTAAATAGATAAGCCATTCTTTATTTATTTTTATGTTAAAAATCGTGCAAATTTAAGATTATTATCTCGGGGCACAAACCATTATTTCGAAAAGCTTTTTCTTTTAAATGCAATTTTGAAAAAGGCTTTCATAAATGTCCAGGTGGGTACTGTACGCATTAAAGTAAAATCTTCCCATACACTCGTTTTCTCATCTAAAAAGCGAAGCATTTTTTGGGCGCTATTTTTCTGGAACAACAACTCAAAAACTCGGCTACCTTCGATTTCTTGGTCGACGAGTACTTGAATTAATATCCGATCCAATAGAATTTTGAATTTGTTTGGAGGGATAAGCCATGCATCGTATCGGCCTTTTTCAAGGTTTTGAACTAATTCTTTTAATAAATGCTGTGTTCTGAAAAACGAATAGCCCGTACTCGCTTTTACAAATCCGCCCGCTGTGCCGATTTTGATATGTTTCTGATGTAGATTTTGAGGAATATCCAAGTAGTTCATCGGGATGATTCCTTTCTCAGTGGTAACAACTCGGTAATCATCTTCCCCTAATCCGTAATAAGCCAATAAATAGGCCTTAATTTTCTCTAGGTATTCTTCCTCCTTTAGGAGTTCCCCTGAGAAAAATGTATGTTCAAAAAGTGCCACCTTACTACTTGTGGGAAGTACATACATGAACTCACAGGCCTTGGTAAAGGCTATTCGGAAATCGAATAGTATGGCCTTGGTAGGGTCAAATAATGGGAAGTTTGTTTCGATACTCAGGCCAACAAAATGTTGTTTCAAATCCTTGGGATTTGACAAGTCGCAAGGGTAGGGACTAATACTGTCAAAGATTTTTTGCGTTGCCTCAAAAATCCCCAAGTCGGTTTTTACCTGGGTATATTTCCCCTCATATTGAAATGATTCGATTTTAGCTTGTAAGAATTCGAATTTGGGGTGTTTTTGGATTTGTTCACGAACCGTTTTTGACCAATGTTGACTATCAATTTTCCGATACACAAAGGGTGAAATGCTTAAATCCATACATTTATTCTGAAAGGTATGAACCTGCAAGTCCTTCCATTGGTGTTCAGCGAAAGAATCAAAGCTATGGTTTTGGTCTGACCAATAAGACCAAGATTTGGGGTGATCGACACCTTGATCGATTACCAAAACAGACTCGAAAGGGAGATTACTCTCAACTAAATAGGATGCGAGCGAAAGCCCCGCCATACCACCACCTGCGATGATGTAGGTATATTGCTTGGGACTTGAGTTCGCGTTTTCAATCATCTAGATGTGTCTTTCTGCATGGTAGCTCGAACGAACCAATGCGCCTGATTCCACGTAGGCTAAGCCTCTTTTCAATCCCTCTTCTTTGTACATGGCAAATTTATCTGGATGTATCCATTCGATTACCTCATGGTGCATTTTGGTCGGCTGTAAGTATTGTCCTAATGTCAATACGTCCAATCCATTCGCCACTAAATCATCCATGGCTTGGAAAACCTCATCCTGTGTTTCGCCTAAGCCTAACATAATGCCTGATTTGTTCCGTTTGCCAAATTCCTTGGTACGTTTGATTTGTTCCAAGCTACGCTCGTATTTCGCCTGTGGACGCACATAGCGGTATAATCGGGCTACCGTTTCCATATTATGTGAAACGACCTCCTGTCCTCCTTCGATCATGCGAATCAAGGCATCCCAATTCGCTTTTACATCAGGGATTAAGGTTTCTATTGTCGTGGCAGGCGTGGTTTCCTTCACTGCACGGACCGTTTGGTACCAAATTTCAGCCCCTTTATCCTTCAGTTCATCACGGTTTACCGAGGTAATAACCGCATGTTTTACTTGCATCAGTTGGATAGCTTCAGCCACCCGACGAGGTTCATCCTCGTCATATTCTTGTGGCCGACCCGTTGCTACGGCACAAAATGTACATGAACGGGTACATACATTACCTAAAATCATGAAAGTCGCTGTTCCCTCGCCCCAGCATTCCCCCATATTTGGGCAATTACCGGATTGGCAGAT
>JBDKFF010000208.1:0-6270 GCA_039798865.1 Bacteroidota bacterium | reverse complement strand
TGAGTTAAAGTCACCGTGCAATTTCCTTGTGGATGATTGCGTTGCATGAGAATGGACATCGGTAAGCCGACAATTTGGCTACGCCCAACGACCACACAATGTTTTCCCGCAGTTTCGATTTTATAATAAGCTAACAAATCCAATACTCCTTGCGGAGTTGCTGAAATGTAAGCAGGTAATCCTTTCGCCATCCGACCGATATTGATTGGATGAAAACCATCCACATCTTTCGAGGGATGAATTGTTTCCATGACACGGTCTGGATTAATGTGGTTGGGTAAAGGGAGTTGGACAATTAACCCATCCATGTCAGGATTATTATTCACGTCCTCAACCGCTTTCAAGAGTTCAGCTTCAGAAATGGAAGGATCAAAACGAAGTAGGGTAGAAGAGAAACCTAACTCCTCACATGACTTCACTTTATTGGCAACATAAGTTTCGGATGCACCATTGTTACCTACAAGAATAGCTACTAAATGGGGGGCACGTTTACCGGAAGCAACCAACTCGTGAACTTCCAAAGCAATAGCCGCTTTCATGGATTCAGCGACCATTTTTCCATCAATAATCTGACTCATTTTATTTTTTTCTAGTTGTTTTTTTCGGCGCAGGGGCAGCATCACCTAAAGCCAGGCAATCTTCCAATGTTAAACTTGCGGGATCTTGATCCTTAGGAATCTTCACATTTCGTTTTCCGATTTGAATGTAGGGACCATACATACCATTTACGACCTTGACAGCTGCATTCTCGGCAAATTCTTTGATAATCTTATTCGCTTCAGAATTACGCTTGGCTAAAATCAATTCAATCGCGCGCTCTTGCGTTAAGGTCGCCAAATTGTCTGTCTTACTAAGCGATATATACTTACCATTATGCTTCACATAAGGGCCAAAACGGCCTTTACCAGTTTCAATTAATTGATCCTCAAAGTACCCTAAACCTGCCGATTCTGCAGCTTTCTGAGCGGCCTGCATGACCACTAAAGCTTGTTCTATTTCAATCGTAAATGGATCGTAAGGCTCTGGCAAACTAACGAATTTGCCGTCAAACTTAATGTAAGGGCCTAATTTACCTGCCCCAATAACAACCGGTTTATCTTCATGAATACCAATCTCACGTGGCAATTTCGGACGAGCTAATAAAGCAATGGCTTCTTCTAAACTTAAGGTAGCTATCGATTGATTCTTCGCTAGGTTCGCAAAAACGGGTTTATCTTCTTCGCCTGATTCACCTAATTGGACAAATGGTCCAAATTTTCCTAAGCGAACCGAAATCTTTTTGCCTGTTTCCGGATCTACACCCAATTCACGACCTCCGCCCACAGAACTACGCGCGATGCTCTTACTTTCTTCAATGGTCTTATGGAAAGAACCATAAAAATCTTTCATCAATTTAACCCATGGCAACTTCCCTTGTGCAATGTGGTCAAATTCATTTTCCATTTCAGCGGTAAAGGTATAATCAACGACCTCTTGAAAATTTTCAACTAAGAAATCCGTAACTAAAGTACCAATATGGGTCGGGAATAATTTCGCCTTTTCAGCACCCACCATTTCCGTGGCCTTAGTACCTGCAATTTCTTCATCTTTTAAGGTCCACGTTTGATAGCTACGTTCCTTTCCGGGACGATCTTCTTTCTCAACGTAGGCCCTTTTAATGATGGTAGATATCGTTGGAGCGTAGGTAGATGGACGTCCGATACCTTTTTCTTCCAATGCTTTCACTAAACTAGCTTCCGTGTAACGGGGTGCAGGACGAGAGAAACGCTCTTGCGCCTTAATTTCATCTAATTGGAGTACTTGGCCAACGGTCAAAGGAGGCAACATATCTTTGTTGTCATCCTCCTCTTCATCGTCTTTTCCTTCTAAATAAGCTTTTAAGAAACCTTCGAAAGCGACCATCTCACCTTGAGCCACCAAAACTTCAGTGGTGGTTGAAATTTCAATTTGGGCAGTAGTTCTTTCCAAAAGCGCATCTGCCATTTGAGAAGCAATTGAACGCTTCCAAATTAATTCATATAGTTTACGCTCACGAGAATCTCCCGAAAGCGTAGATAAACCAAAATCCGTTGGACGAATGGCTTCGTGCGCCTCTTGAGCACTATCTGATTTCGTTTTAAATTGACGCGCATGGTGAAATTTATCGCCATAGTTCGCTTCAATCGCCGCCTTTGCTTTATCTCTCGCTTCTTGTGAAAGCATCGTTGAGTCGGTACGCATATACGAAATACGACCTGATTCATATAGTTTTTGCGCAATGGACATGGTCGTTGCCACGGCATATCCCAATTTACGTGAGGCCTCTTGCTGGAGCGTAGAAGTGGTAAATGGCGGCGCCGGTGTTTTCTTGGCTGGTTTCGTTTCTAAACTCTTAATGGAGAAAGTTGCCCCAACACACTTCTTAAGAAACTCCAATGCATCACCTTCTTTGGCAAAATTCTTGGCCAATTCCGCTTTCAATACTTTTTTTCCAGGCAAATCAAATAATGCAGTTACTTTAAAAGTAGCAATGCTATTATGTTCTTCGATTTCACGCTCACGCTCTACAATTAAACGAACGGCAACCGACTGAACACGACCTGCAGATAATCCTTTTTGAACCTTTGACCACAAAACAGGGGATAGTTCGAAACCAATTAAACGGTCCATAATCCGACGCGCTTGTTGGGCATTCACTAAATCCATGTCAATAGCCCGAGGCTGTTCGATCGCTTTTAAAATCGCCGACTTCGTAATTTCACGAAATACAATACGTTTCGTGTCATCCTTTAAATTTAGTGCCTCCTTTAAATGCCAAGAAATGGCTTCTCCCTCACGGTCGTCGTCCGTTGCTAACCAAACCTCATCCGATGATTTTGCTAATTTCTTTAATTCCGAAATAACCTGTGTCTTATCAGAGGATACAACATACGTGGGCGTGAAATCATTATCCACATCGATGACTTTATCACCTTTGGTAGGTAAATCCCGCACATGACCGAAAGAAGATTTTACAATAAAATCCTTACCCAAATAACCTTCTATCGTTTTTGCTTTTGCGGGGGACTCAACTATGACCAAATTTTTTGCCATCAGATAAATGTTACAGGTTAAATTTTCGAAATGACCTCAAATATAGTTGCTTAAAATGTATTTGTTTACAATTACAGCGAAAGCACCAAAAAAAATCTAAAAAATCATATTATTCAGGAATATTACCAATTCGAATACGCGAATTGATGTTTACCCGAAATCCAAGGTAATTAAAGTTTCCATTGGAAAAATTAGCAATAGCCTCCAATCGGAGGACCTTAATAACACCATCCAATCCATACCCCAATTCCTGGTAAAATAAATTCTGTTTAGGTAGGTAAACGGCATTCGCGATCAAAAGTTCTTTCACGTAGGCTTTTTTTGTTCCGAGCAAGGGCTTTAACCAAAGATTGGAAAACTGAAATTGAGATAAAGCCTCAACATAGTTTCCTGAGGTACTGTAAGCATAATGATTGACATTTAGCCGCTGGTTGGCCCCCGAAGTAAAATTCTGATAATAACCGACTAAGCGGTGCGAGGCCAACATATCTCCTGTGTTTATCAAATTAAGGCCGCCATTAAAATGTTTGTAGTCTAAAAAATATTTCGGTGAATGCCCAAAGAAAGTACCCGCATTAATAACAAAACCCGATTTTGCCCAAGGGGAAAGTTGCAAATTTTGAACATAAGATAATTCAAGCATTTGGAAATCCACTTTAGCACCCATGATTTCAGGCCATGCCGCGCGGTATTTCACTTGAATCAAAGGAGATGAGCCCCAATCCGATTGACGTGTAGAATTAAAATAGGATTGTGTAAGAAAAGGTCGATACCCCAGCGTAAATTGTGTGATAAATGCCCGGTTAGCATCAAAACCTTCAACCATATTTTCTTCATTTGTTGGATTATTGCTACTAAAGCGACGATTCATGTAATTGATCCAATAATAGCCCGTTGTATTATCCATTTGCATTCGCGTTGCCGATTCAACGAGGGCCTTAACGTAGAGGCGTGATGAAATCCGTTTCAGCAAGGAAATATTCCAAAACTGTTTTCGATAAATCTTCATTTGATTGTTTTTCAAAAGAAGCGTCGCAAGCGAGTTCATTTCGGGTGAAATGGTATTATCAGGGTTGAATTGAGCTACATAATCACCTTGCGTAGCGGAAATATCTAATGTTTCCGAACGATAACGGAGTCGGGCATATCCCGTATTTCGATTAAGTTCAAACGACCTACGGCCTAATAACTCGGCTTCTAACATACGATAGCGCGCCCATCGTTTCCGGAAAACGACAGCTGTATTGACGACGAAACCTTCGGCAGTGTTGAAATTGGAGTCAAAAACGGGGGATTTGTAATAGATTTCAAAGGGATAATAATCTTGCTTTCGTTGGCCAAAGTAAAAAGACCGACTAAATACCAATTGATCCAAACGAAAAGGAACCTTCCTCAGTGTATCAAAATAAGCGATACTCGAGGAATCCATGGGTACAGGGAAAAAATTCGGCGTTTGTATTTTCTTCTGCGCTGTAGGAGCTATAACAACCGAATCTGAACTCACGAGCGCTGATTGTGGTCTCTGTTTCCATTTACGAATAAGACCCTGATGAAAATTAGCGAGTAATTGACTAACAAATGTTTCATCAAATGCGCGATCAGAAATATTTAATACTTCCTTAATCGCTTTAGGCTTTTCAAAGTCATTTACAGCGGGTAACCAAAACTGAATTTCCCCGTTGACTTTTTGAAAGATTTCATATTCCCCCGTTATTCCTAAGAGTCCTCCTTTGACTTGAAAACGGGCAGATAAAGGAAGCCAAATGTCATATTTATATTGATTCTTGATATCCAATTGATAATCAATTGCGTCGGATTCAACTGTTCCTTCGAAGCCAACAAACATACCTTCTTGACTCAGTGTCAAAACACCCGAAAATAAACGATCAGTTTTCCATTTAGGCGTGATGGTATATTGGTATACCGCTTGACCCTGTAAAAGAAAAGTCTGTTTGAAAGTAAATTCATAATAAGTTCGAGCCTGAAAATTGAGAGGCGATATAATTTGTGAACCAACAAAATCCTGATAAAAATCTGTCCAAAAAAATAAAGTAGGACGTGGATATTTGATTTGATTACCTTGAACTTGTTCCACTCGATGAATCATTTGATTCATCGCACCCATAAAAACATGCGAATTGGTTTGTTTACCGTACCATTGCCCAATCTTAATCCCCTCCAATTTTTGTAAACGTTGCTTACCGACATAGGGGAAACGATCAAAACGACCTTTTTCGGCAATCTCCACATCAAATTGCAGGTGTCGAATTTGGGCGGCATGGGAGGGAGCTTGGGCGATTGCCAAATCTACAACAGCTTGAAAATCATTCATTTGCGCACATACCATCCCAGGCAGGCATAGTCCTATAAGGCAAACGAAATGACGGAAAATTTTCAAGCTTAATAGGTTTAAATGACTGACAAAACAGCCAAAAACATTATTTAATTCAGAAACGATTGCCAAATTTCAATAAAATTTCAATCATAGGAAATCATAGCCTCCAAAATTGGCAATTTTCAAGCTAATCTATTAATTTTGCGAGCAATTTCTTATATAAAAATAATTACCATGGCCTTTGACATTGAAATGATCAAAGCTGTTTACGAAAGAATGCCGGCTCGCATTGCAGCAGCACGTGCATTAACTGGTAAGCCGCTTACGTTAACTGAAAAAATCCTTTACAGCCATTTATGGGAAGGAACGCCTTCTACGGCATATGCTCGTGGAAATTCTTATGTTGATTTCGCACCGGACCGTGTAGCGATGCAAGATGCAACGGCTCAAATGGCCTTGTTGCAGTTTATGCAAGCAGGACGCCCACAAGTAGCAGTCCCATCGACGGTACACTGTGATCACTTGATTGAAGCGAAGGTTGCTTCATCAACCGACTTAGCCGTTGCGGTCGATAAGAATAAAGAAGTTTACGATTTCTTGTCATCGGTTTCAGATAAATACGGTATCGGTTTCTGGAAACCAGGTGCGGGTATCATTCACCAAGTCGTTTTAGAAAATTATGCATTCCCCGGCGGAATGATGATCGGTACTGACTCTCACACGGTTAATGCGGGTGGATTAGGTATGATCGCGATCGGTGTAGGTGGTGCAGATGCTTGTGATGTGATGGCAGGATTAGCTTGGGAATTGAAATTTCCGAAATTAATCGGTGTTAAATTAACGGGTAAATTAAACGGTTGGAC
>JBDKFF010000207.1:0-5018 GCA_039798865.1 Bacteroidota bacterium | reverse complement strand
CCTCCTTCACTTGCACCGGCTGCATACATCTCTTGTGAAGCAGCGGTCCAAGCAGCGTTCAACTTCTCTAATCCGGCATCAATCGCTGCTACATCTTGCGATGCATGAGCTGCTTTCAATTCAGTTAAAGCTGATTCAATGGCAGCTTTATTACCTTCTGATAACTTCTCGCCGTATTCTTTCAATTGCTTATCCGATTGGAAAATCAATGCATCAGCTTGGTTTATCTTCTCAACACGCTCTTTTTCAAGTTTATCAGCTGCTTCATTCGCTTTTGCCTCATTACGCATTTTTTCGATATCCTCATCCGTCAAACCACTAGATGCCTCAATTCGGATCTTTTGCTCTTTACCTGTTCCTTTATCTTTCGCCGAAACATTCAAGATACCATTCGCATCGATGTCAAAGGTTACTTCGATTTGAGGTACACCACGTTGTGCCGGTGGTAAACCATCTAAGTGGAAACGACCTAATGAGCGGTTATCTTTGGCCATCGGACGCTCTCCTTGCAAGACATTCAATTCAACAGATGGTTGGTTATCCGCTGCAGTGGAGAATACCTCTGATTTCTTTGTTGGAATTGTCGTATTCGCCTCAATCAATTTCGTGAAAACACCACCCATCGTTTCGATACCTAATGATAATGGCGTAACGTCAAGCAATAAGACATCTTTCACTTCACCCGTTAATACGCCACCTTGAATCGCAGCACCAATCGCTACAACCTCATCTGGATTAACTCCTTTGGAAGGTTTCTTTCCAAAGAACTTCTCTACCTCATCCTGAATACGTGGGATACGAGTCGATCCACCTACCAAGATTACCTCATCGATATCTGAGTTAGTATACCCTGCATTCTTCATCGCACGCTTGCATGGCTCCAAAGTACGTTGGATCAAGCTGTCAGCTAATTGTTCGAATTTGGCACGGCTTAAGGTACGAACTAAGTGTTTTGGAATTCCGTCAACGGGCATAATGTATGGCAAGTTGATTTCTGTAGATGCTCCTGAACTCAATTCAATTTTTGCTTTTTCTGCCGCTTCTTTCAAACGTTGTAAAGCCATTGGGTCTTTACGCAAGTCAATGTTCTCGTCAGCGATAAACTCTTCTGCTAACCAGTTGATGATTACTTGGTCGAAGTCATCCCCTCCTAAGTGCGTGTCACCATCTGTAGATTTTACTTCAAATACTCCATCGCCTAATTCGAGGATAGATACGTCGAACGTACCACCACCTAAGTCGAAGACCGCAATCTTCATGTCCTTACCACCTTTATCAACACCGTATGCCAAAGCAGCCGCTGTAGGTTCGTTGATAATACGCTTCACTTCTAAGCCAGCGATTTGACCCGCTTCTTTGGTGGCTTGACGCTCAGCATCATTAAAATAGGCAGGCACCGTGATGACAGCTTCTGTTACTGTTTGGCCGATATAATCTTCCGCAGTTTGCTTCATTTTAGTCAAAATCTGCGCAGAAATTTCTTGAGGCGTATATAGACGATCACCGATGCGAACGCGTGGTGTGTCGTTATTCCCTTGTTCTACTTGATATGAAATGGTTTTTAATTCTGAACCTACTTCAGAAAACTTTTTACCCATAAATCGCTTTACAGATGAAATCGTATTCTGAGGATTTGTAATGGCTTGTCTTTTGGCAGGATCACCCACTTTACGCTCGCCATTTTCCAAAAATGCTACAATGGATGGAGTCGTTCTTCTTCCTTCTGAGTTCGCGATAACCACTGCCTCATTTCCTTCCATAACCGCCACACATGAGTTGGTGGTTCCTAAGTCAATTCCAATAATTTTTCCCATGATATTTTTAATTATTTTTTCTCCCTTTTCTACAAGGATAATGCCATTTCAAAGCTGGGTGTCAGTTTATGACATATTGTCACATTTAAATATTATTCGATTAATTTCGTCAGTGAATTGGGCTTTGATGTATCTTTGTTTATTCTAAAATAAGAACATAATGTCAACATCATCTGATTTTACTTGGGTCGAAGGTTCTGAGCCACATCGCCAGCGAACTAGAGAAATAATTAAAAAACATCCTGAGGTTAAGAAGTTAATTGGTAAGAATCCAATGACATTTTTATGGATTCTCGTGTGTGTGGGTATGCAAATCGGCATTGCCTATTTTGTGAAAGACTTATCCTGGGCCTGGATTATTGGAGTTGCCTGGTTTGTTGGAGCCTTCCCTACGCATACGCTGTTTGTTTGTATTCACGAATCAGCACACAATTTGATTTTCAAAAAGAATAGCTTGAATGTAGCCGCTGGTATTATTGCGAATTTCCCGTCCTTGTTTCCAACAGCTATTTCATTTAAAAACTACCATTTGAAGCACCATGCTTTTCAAGGAGTTCATGAACTGGATGCGGATTTGCCCGATTACTATGAAGCTAAATTGATCAACAATTATTTTATTGGTAAGATTCTTTGGTTAATGCTTTATCCTTTTTTTCAGGGTATTCGTACGATTCGTTGTATTGAATTAGCGGTTTTCGACCGTGGTGTTATGATGAACATTTTAGCCCAATTAACTTTTGATTTTTTAATTGTGTATTTCTGGGGCTGGCCAGCCTTGGCTTATTTGGGTTTAAGCTTTCTTTTTTCGGTGGGGCTTCATCCATTGGGAGCTCGTTGGATTCAAGAACATTATTTGGTTCTCGATAAGAATCAAGAAACCTACAGTTATTATGGCCCTTTGAACGGGATTAATATGAATGTAGGATATCACAATGAGCATCACGACATGCCATCCGTACCTTGGAACAACTTACCTAAGTTGAAATCTTCTGCGCCTGAATTTTATGAGAACTTGAAGTATCATACCTCCTTTGTGAAGCTCTTGTTTACTTTCATCTTCACTCAGGAAATTGGCTTATATTCTCGAATCGCGCGAAAAGAGCGCGCAGGTGTTCCCTTAACGGATAAGTCGACGCCCGATATCGATATCGCATAAAAAAAGGTCAGCTTTACGGCTGACCTTTTTGTTTAGATGGATTGCTTACTCTTGGCATCAATCGTATAGCTTCTTCCTTTTATCCCTAATGTGATCGGAGTAGCGGAAAGATTATCGATTTCAATTCCCGACTTATGGATCTTGATCGCTAATTGGTTCGCACGGAAATTAATTTTGAATGAATATTCCTCCCATTGAGCAGGTAAGAACGGTTCAAAGTTCAATTGGTGATTAGAAACTGTCATGCCACCAAATCCTTTCACAATCGACATCCAAGTTCCCGCCATCGACGTAATGTGGCATCCATCTTCTGTATCATTGTTATAATCATCCAAATCCAAACGGGCTGCACGCGTGTAGAATTCGTAGGATTTATCCTCTTTACCTAATTTGGCAGCTAAGATGCTATGAACACATGGACTTAATGAGGATTCATGTACCGTGATAGGTTCGTAGAAATCATAGTTACGAGCTATTTCTTCTTTCGTAAAATCGTTTTCGAAGAAATACATTCCCTGCAAAACATCCGCTTGCTTGATGTAGCAAGAACGCAAGATGCGATCCCATGACCAATTTTGGTTGATTGGTCTTTGACCCGCTGGGATACTTTCCACTGGAGCAATTACTTTATCCAAAAAGCCATCCTGTTGTAAATAGATTCCGCGATTTTCATCACGCGGGAAATACATATTCGCTATGATATGTTCAAATTGTGCTATTTCGCTTGTTTGGAAAGCTGTTTTGGCTAATTTTTCCTTCGCTTCATTCGGATAATTAGCTTGAATTTCAGCTAATACCTCTAAGGTATATTTCAAACACCACACAGCGAAGTAATTTGTATACCAGTTGTTATTGACGTTGTTTTCGTATTCGTTGGGACCTGTGACACCTAGCATCACGTATTTTTGGTGGTTTTCCGACCAATTGACACGTTGAGCCCAGAACCGAGAAATACCAATTAAAACTTCCCAACCGTAATCCACTAAATGCTTACGATCATTCGTGTATTCTACATAATCTTTAATGGCATAGGCAATGGCTCCATTCCGGTGAATCTCTTCGAAGGTAATTTCCCATTCATTGTGACACTCCTCTCCGTTCATGGTTACCATCGGATACAAGGCAGCACCTTGATCGAATCCGAGTTTACCTGCGTTTTCAATGGCACGATCTAATTGTTTCCAACGATAGATTAAGAGATTCTTAGCAACCTGTTGGGGTGCCGTCGATAAATAGAATGGAATACAGTATGCCTCCGTGTCCCAATAAGTCGATCCTCCATATTTTTCACCTGTAAATCCTTTTGGTCCAATATTCAATCGATCATCGGCACCTGTATAGGTTTGATTCATCTGGAAAATATTGAATCGAATTCCTTGCTGGGCCGACACATCTCCTTTAATCACGATATCATTAATCGCCCATTTAGCTTCCCAAGCGGCAGCTTGTTCGATTAGCATTTGCGCAAATCCCTTTTTGCTAATTCGATTTAAATAGGCTTCTGACCGAGTAAATAGTTCTTGCGTGGGATGATTTTCAGAACTTAAATTAACGGCATATTTGAAAATAGTTAGGCTATCTCCTTCATTGACAGGAATGGAATAAGTCAACGAACTGTATTTTTCAGAGGTATTTGTTTGAGGGCTAATGGCAAGCGCTTGGCCATTTAAATCGATTTGAACTAGTTGGCCTGTCAATACTTCAAATCCCGTTTTCTTGGTCTTTGACCAAACATACGATGTATTTCCCTCCGCGCCTACTTGAACTTGGTCCCAAAACTTTTCATCATAATTGGAATCTTTGTTCTTAATATCTCCATCCACAAATGCTTTTACTTGAATAGTCTCTGTGAAATTTAATGCATTCAAGCTAAAAGAAATAACACCTGATTCATCATCGGCCATACTGTTTAATCGGATCGATTTGATTTCGAGTGATTTTCCGGAAGGCAAACTTATTTGGCAGGTACGAAGGATATAACCATCCTTCATGTTTAATTCCCGGTAAAATGCATGAACAGTACTTTTGTGAAGGTCAACGATTTCGTT
>JBDKFF010000206.1:0-5142 GCA_039798865.1 Bacteroidota bacterium | reverse complement strand
TCAGCAAGGCAGATAGTGAATTGAAGAAATTTGCAGACTCCCTAGATTTAAATATCAAAGTAGGAGGAGATAAGAAAAAAATCATCCGAATGGATGTCAACAAAAAATCCCATCAAGGAGCTAGTATCGAGAAAGATGGGGAAAACATCATCATTCATGGCTCGGAGGGTGGAATGGCGCCACGTGAAAATAAGCGTGTAATGATCATTCGTGGAAAAGACGGTGAGACCATAACCGAAAACCTACAAGGTCCGGAGGAATTCGATATTCAACTAGATGGTCCAGGCAAGGGGATGATGGCGTTTCGTAAAATCCATGAAAATCTCTTAGAGGATGGATCTAAAACCGTACAAGGTTTGAAGATTACACCGAATAAACCATTTAATGGAACCTTGAGCATCAAATTCCACGCACCCGAAAAAGGAAACGTGACTATTTCCGTATCGGATGTGAATGGCAAAGAAGTGGCTAATGCACAATTAAAAGATTTCCAAGGTGATTACTTGGGACAAGTCGATATCAAAAAAGCAGGAACAGGCGTTTATTTTGTCCGTGTTACACAAGGCAATGACGGTGCTGTTCGCCGAATTAAGGTTGATTAGTTTTTTTTCCCCAGGCTTTCGCCTGGGGCTTTATTTTATCTGCCTAAGTCAAAACCCTGAGCAACGCTCGGGGTTTTTTATTTGCCCATATTCTCCCAAGCAAAAGCATACATATCCGCAGTCAATTCGATTAATTTAGCCGTATTGCTTGAGCCATGTCCGCTATTAGTATCAATTCGAATAATAATGGGCTTCTTACTTGTATTCTTTTCTTGCAACGTGGCCGCGTACTTAAATGAATGCGCCGGAACCACCCGATCATCATGATCGGCCGTCGTAATCAACGTAGCAGGATATGCCTTGGCCTCGATATTATGCAAGGGAGAATAACTGCGTAAGACTTTGAATTCGTCCGCATTATCGCTCGAACCATAGTCAGCGATCCAATTCCAACCGATCGTAAATTTCTGAAAACGCAACATGTCCATGACCCCAACGCCCGGCAAGGCTACTCCGAATAATTTAGGCTCTTGATTAATCACCGCACCTACCAATAAGCCGCCATTCGAACGTCCTGAAGCCGCTAAATAGGGTGAAGAGGTGTATTTATTTTTAATTAAATATTTCGCTGCATAGATGAAATCATCAAACACATTTTGCTTATTCAACTTCATTCCAGCTTGATGCCATTTCTCACCATATTCGCCACCTCCGCGCAAATTCGCTAACACATAGACCCCTCCTTTTTCTAACCAAGCCATAAGACTCGCGGTGAAAGTAGGCGTTGAACTGATGTTAAAACCCCCATAACCATGTAAAATAGTCGGATTCTTTCCATTCAATACCAAGCCCTTTTTACTAACAATAAACATGGGAACTCGCGTACCATCCTTGCTTTGGTAAAACTTTTGAATCACCTGAAAATCCTCCGGTTTAAATGCCAAACGAGGTTTTTGAAAAACTTTACTCGAATTAGAGGCAATGGTATATTGATAAACCGTTGGCGGAAAGTTAAAGGATGAATAGGTGTAGAATACCGAGGTATCGTCCTTCTCCCCATCAAAACCACTTACATTTCCTAGACCAGGTAATTTAACGGATCCTATACCTACACCTTTGTAATTATAAATCAGTGTACGCGAGGTCACATCTTTCAAATAAGTCAGGTACAAGCGATTGCCTGCACTGGAAACCGACTGCAAGGGCTCAGCACGCTCGGAAATCAGTGGCTTCCAATTGGCCTTCTCCGCTTTCGCCAAATTTAATTCAACGAGTTTCCCATTTGGCGCAGCATCATTCGTTTCAAGAATCAATCGGTCTCCCTCATTATCCACGACGGAATAATGAAATGCCCCTGGCTCTCGAACGATGGGCCTAAATACATCCCCTGCGATATCCGTACGGATAAACCACAAGGCATTGCCATCCAATCCCTTACCCCGATCACTAATCATTAAATAAGCCATGGTCTCGTCATCCGACGTGCTCATTGTATGAAAGCGTTGCGGATTTTTTTTATCCTCATACACCAAACGGTCCTGGCTTTGAGGAGTACCCACCTGATGGTACCAGACCTGATGATTTTCATTTTTAGTGCTCAACTCCTTTCCTTCCGCTGGAGCAGGATAGCGGGAATAATAAAAACCATCCCCCTTCCAGGCAACGCCACTCACCTTCACCCAATTCAATTGATCCGGCAAATCTTTACCAGTCTCCATATCCCGAACACCATAAACTTGCCAATCACTCCCTCCCTTACTTAATCCAATGCAAGCATAGCGACCATTCTTGCTCAAACTAAATACAGTCAAACGTGTCGTCGCATCCGAAGACAATTTATTGGGATCCAAAACTTCCTCCGGAGTCCCCTTTAAGCCTTTTTGACGATACAAAACGGACTGATTCTGCAAGCCTGAATTCTTGTAAAAATAATACCAGTCGCCACGCTTAAACGGGGCAGAAATCTTCTCATAGTTACTAAGTTGTTCAATACGTTTTTTGAAAGTCTCACGTAAAGGCAAGGTTTCTAAATAGCCAAAGCTTACCTTATTCTGCGCCTTCACCCATTCCTTCGTCTCTTGGCTGTTATCATCTTCTAACCAACGATAAGGATCAGCTACCGTGACCCCATGATAGACATCTTCGTGAGCCACTTGGCGCGTCTTTGGATAAAGCAATTGTGACCAAGCGGCCGAATTAATTAACATTCCCATCAGTAAAATCAAATACTTTTTCATATTTATTTTGTTTTAGGTAACCATAAAATGGCATCAGCAACCAACAAGCCATTGGCCCCGCGCTGCGTAACTAATAGATCCCCCGTCATGTTTTCATCGAAATGATAGTTTCCCACAGGAACCCATGTTTCTGATGTATTTGGGCTTAATTTCAATGAAACAGGATATCGCGTCTTTGCCACATAAACTTCCATATTGATGACGCTTGTCCCACCGCGAACCGCCGGAATGTAATAATACAACGTATAATCGCCTTTCAATGGCATTCTAGACGAAAAACGAATCCGGGATCCCAAATCATCCAAAGGATTTGTCTGCAAATGCAAGGCGCCGTAAGAACCGGGTTGATTTTTTATTTTGTTCCAATGCCCAATAATTTCCATGTTGGCCATATCTGCATCATCAATAATCAAGTCGGGCCGAGAACCATCCATCCAGGGATTATATTTAAAATAACGCTCCACTTCCTCAGGACTAACCTTCGATACGACTAAATCCTTGGACATCGATTCCAAAGCAACAATTGCCGCAATTTGACCCATCTGCAAACCCCATAAATCAGAATTTTTACCTGCAAGTAAAACCGGAGCCTGTATATTATTCAAAGTTGGCTCCACATAAACCAAGCGTGTAGAAGTACCTCCCATACCATCTTCCTCCAACTCTTTTCGGGCTTGATAACCCGTTTTGAGCAACATGTCTCCTGTATAGGAACAATCAATATACGATTTAGCGCGGACCAATTTCACACCCTCGCTCGTTTGTAGGCTTAACTGCTTCACCTCATTATCCTCCACTTGACTTGAAATCACCTCATGACCCGGCCATACTGTGACCTTCGCATTTTCTAGATACGATTGCAAAACTTCGATCCCCACATTTGCATCAAATTCGTAGGCTTCGAACTTCCCCATTTTCGCTCCTACCCGACGATAAAAGTCGCGCGACAAGCCTTTAAGACTCGCTCGATTGACCTCCAATTTACCCCCTAAACCTTGATGGGCATAGGGTACGTGTACAGCTGCATCGACCAGCAATACCTTTTTCCCCGCAACTTTAGCAGCATATGACGCGATAACACCAGCTGGATTGGCACCGTAAACAATGACGTCGAACGACTGGACTTTTTGACCGAAACAGGTGGTAGCCAACAATAAAAAAGGGATAAAATAACGCATTAAAACAAAGTTCCGGTTTGAGCTTTGGGTTCAATCCCCACATGCCGATAAGCCTTTTCGGTAGCCTCACGACCTCGGGATGTCCGTTTAAGAAAACCTTCCTGAATCAAGAATGGCTCGTAGACCTCCTCAATCGTTTCCGCCTCCTCACCACAAGCTGTCGCGATGGTGGTTAGCCCTACGGGCCCCCCTTTAAATTTCTCAATGATGGTCATCAAAATTCGATTATCCATTTCATCCAAGCCATTTTGATCAACATCCAAAGCGTCCAAGGCGATTTGTGCGATGCGCACATCGATTTCTCCATTGCCCTTTACTTGCGCGAAATCACGTGTTCGTCGTAACAAATTATTCGCGATACGAGGTGTCCCGCGACTCCGTCGCGCAATCTCATAAGCACCCGATTCTTCAATAGGCATTTTGAGAATTTGAGCAGAACGCTTCACGATGTTCGTTAGCAATTTCGCATCATAATATTCCAAACGGGCATTAATCCCGAAACGAGCTCGTAAGGGAGAGGTCAATAAACCAGCACGCGTTGTGGCACCGATTAAGGTAAATGGATTTAAACTAATTTGAATACTCCGGGCATTCGGTCCAGAATCCAACATTATATCAATTTTATAATCCTCCATGGCAGAATACAAATATTCCTCCACAATGGGATTTAAGCGATGTATCTCATCAATGAACAAAACATCGTAAGGCTGTAAATTCGTCAACAATCCGGCCAAATCCGAAGGTTTATCCAACACAGGACCCGAAGTAATTTTTAAAGTAGACCCTAATTCGTTCGCAATAATGTGCGAAAGAGTTGTCTTACCGAGTCCCGGAGGACCGTGTAACAATACGTGATCCAATGCTTCTTCCCGGGCTTTGGCCGCGCCCACAAAGACTTTGAGATTATCCACAATTTTCCCTTGACCCGTAAAGTCGAAAAAGCTCAATGGACGCAAGGCCTTATCAATCTCACGTTCTTGTGGATTGAGCGCCTCCGCATCACCGGTTAAATAATCTTCCCGCATAGGACTATCTTGATTCAAAATTGAATTCAAAGATAATTTTTTTATTGCGAAGATTTTATAGTTTTGACAAACCAACAAGAATATCTAAACCTATGAGTTCAATTTTTATCGGCGAGTTAGCCGGAACAGCAACCCTATTATACCTTGGAAACGGCGTCGT
>JBDKFF010000205.1:0-6174 GCA_039798865.1 Bacteroidota bacterium | reverse complement strand
TGGCTTTGGGAATATCCCGTTGGGGATTTTTACATTCCTCGGCCGTAGTTGAAATCGAGTCAAATCCAATGTATGCGAAACAAACCGCCGCGACACTTTTCAATACCCCCGAAATTCCATTCGGTGCAAAAGGCGTCCAGTTTTCTACCTGAACATAAAAAGCGCCCACACCAATCACAATTGCAATTACGGCAAGCTTTAAGATAACTAAAATATTATTGGTGTTTTTGGATTCTTTAATTCCAATATATACTAAATAAGTAATGGCTACCGTGATCAATAAGGCTGGCATATTGGCAACAAAATGCCAACCAAAAATCGTGGGAGCCGACTCATATGCCAAATAACCTTCCCGTAAGTTGACAGGTAAAGAAGCCAAAGATTGCCCGGATTGCAGAAGTGGTGATGCTTCGAGGAAAGCTCTTTTGGCCGACAAAAAATCCATCGTCAAGAACTCAGGAACATGCATGCCAAGACCTTCCAATAAATCAACAAAATACTTCGACCAAGAGATTGCCACTGCTACGTTGGATATGGCGTATTCCAACAAAAGATTCCAGCCCAATATCCATGCCACGATTTCACCCAAACTCGTGTAGGCATACGTATAGGCACTACCACTAATCGGAACGGTGGCAGCAAAACGCGCATAGCAAAAAGCTGTAAACATACAGGCAAGGGCTGTAAAGACAAAAAGCATAGACACAGCCGGGCCGCCATTCGCTGAAGCTTGACCAATCGCGGAAAATATACTCGCACCGATAATGGCCGCCACACCCATAAACGTCAAATCACGAACACCTAAGTTGCGATGCATTTGGCCACCCTCCAACTGCTCAATTTCCAGTTGGTCCGAAATAATTTTATCAATGGACTTCTTACGAAAAAAGGTCGACCACATCATATAGCTTGGTTGATTAGAATAATGAATGACAAAAATACATCTTTCTCAAAGAAATTCTAATTAAACGAAAAGCCTTACCTTTGTTGCATGTCAATAGCTATCGTCATATTGAATTTCAACGGCAGGGCTTTTTTAGAAAAGTTTCTTCCCAAAGTCATCGCAACAAGTCCTGAAGGGGAAATTTATGTGGCGGATAATGGATCAAAAGACGATTCAGTCCATTGGTTAAAAAACCACTATCCGAATATCCATTGCATTGAATCCGTAACTAATTTAGGCTATGCGGGGGGCTATAATTATGCGCTCAAACAAATTGAGACTGACTATTATGTCTTGATGAACTCCGACATCGAACCCAAAATGGGATGGCTTGGTAATTTGTCGGCATATTTCAACTCAAATCCCAATGTCGCAGCCGCTCAACCCTTTATTCTCTCCTACCATGAACCGGATAAATTTGAATATGCCGGAGCCGCAGGCGGATTTTGGGATAAATACGGGTATGCATTTTGTCGGGGAAGAATATTTGATTCGATCGAAACACAAAACCAACAGTACCCAAGCAGCCTAGTTAATTGGGCAACGGGGGCTTGTTTGATGATTAAATCGAAGGCATATTGGGAAGTTGGCGGACTTGATGCCTATTTCTTTGCCCACATGGAAGAAATAGATCTTTGTTGGCGCCTCCAACGTGCCGGCCACGACATCGCGGCAGTCTCTACCAGTGAGGTATACCATGTAGGGGGAGGAACGCTACCCCAGGGAAACCCGAGAAAGACCTATCTAAATTTTAGAAATAATTTGATACTTCTTTATAAGAATCTGGAACCCAATAAACGATTCGGAATACTTTTTATACGTATGCTATTAGATGGATTGGCGGGTTTTCAATTTCTATTTAAGGGGGAACTGAAACAAATCTTAGCCATTCTTAAAGCACATCGCGATTTCTATCGCTACTTACTTTTTGAAAAAAATAAGGAAAACCTGCCCTTAAGGCTGTCTAAAAAGTATGTGAGCAGTTACGATGGAAGCATCGTATGGGACTATTTTATTCGAAAAATCAAATACTTCTCAGCGCTAAAATTCTAAATATCCCAAACAGAGGGGTTATTTCGCTGACGAAGGTAACGACGGATGTTCATCCAAAAAGCCAAGATTAGGTAAAGGATAATTGGGGATCCAAGCGTCAAAAAAGAAGTGTATATAAAATACAGTCGAATGCTACTTGTGGAGATTTTAAACTTATCCCCCAGACGTGTACAAACTCCAAAAGCCTGATTTTCAACAAAGTATTTCAATCTGTACATCGAGTTCTATTTTAAGTCCTACAAAATTAGATTTTTTTATTCAATTAATAAAAAAACTAACTTGAATAAAAAAAGTTCAATAAATAATTAAAATAATTAAAATTTATTTTCAAATAACTGATAATTAATTGTAAAATGCTTGCATACAATTTTATTTTTTCTACATTTGAACACTTAAAAGATTTAATTCAGCCACAATTCAGACTTCCCTCCTCTAGTATCTTCCTCTATTTATAGTTTTTGATTCTAAAGTTTGCATAGTCTTTCGTCGCGGAACAGTCGATTTAAGTATTAATTTTTTAACATTATTTTTATGCAAACTGGTAAAGTAAAATTTTTCAACGAGACTAAAGGATTTGGTTTCATCGTTGATGATCAAACAGGCGAAGACATTTTCGTACACGTAACTGGCCTTTCAGGTGTTACGATTCGCGAAAACGATTCAGTATCTTACGAGGTAACTGATGGAAAGCGCGGAGCAAACGCAATCAACGTAAAGAAAATCTAATTTTTCTTTCGTTTAATTTGATTAGAGCAAATCAGTAGATTTCAATATATCCTATTGCCCCATTGATCTCTAGTTAAAGAGAATTAAAAAAAGCCTTCTTCGGAAGGCTTTTTTTGTATTCAATGAATTTGTCTTGTTAACCGATCCAAGCGATTACCTCTTCTTTGGTGGGCATCGAAGCATCAATCTTTAATTTCTTCCGCATACCTCCCAAGTCATTAAAGACTTTGTTGGGATTCGCTTCCTTCAATTGAGCCAATGTCAAGATTCCCATCTTTTGCAAAGCAGGAATCCAAATCTCAGGTACACCTGCACTCGCGAATTCACTATCCGAGGACACCTCTTTCATTACTTCTGGGCGCATTTGAGGGAAGAACAAGACTTCCTGTATCGAAACTTGATTGGTCATCAACATTGTTAGACGATCAATTCCAATACCAATTCCAGAGGTTGGTGGCATCGCATATTCCAATGAACGCAAGAAATCGTAATCCATCGCCATCGCCTCATCATCTCCTTTCTCTGCCAAACGCAATTGATCTTCAAAACGCTCCTTTTGGTCAATCGGGTCATTTAATTCTGAATAAGCATTCGCAATTTCTTTTCCGTTGACAAATAACTCAAAACGCTCAACCAGACCTGCTTTCGAACGATGTTTCTTCGTCAATGGGGACATTTCCACCGGATAATCCGTAATGAATGTCGGCTGAATTAAATTCGCCTCTACTTTCTCTCCGAATAATTCATCGATCAACTTCCCTTTCCCCATTTGCGCATCAACCTCCATACCGAGGCTCAAGCAATGCTTGCGTAATTCGTCTTCCGACATCGCATCCACATCTACGCCTGCGTATTGTTGGATAGCACCAGAAATCGTTAAACGAGGATAAGGTCCAGCGAATTCAATTTCATTATCCCCTACACGTAATTTAGTCTGACCATGCAAGGTTTGTGCCACGGTTTGGAAGATGGTTTCAGTCAAATCCATCATCCAGTGGTAATCTTTATAAGCCACGTAAAATTCCAATGAGGTGAATTCCGGATTATGCGTACGGTCCATTCCCTCATTACGGAACATCTTACCGAACTCATATACGCCATCAAAACCACCCACGATCAAACGCTTCAAATACAATTCATTCGCAATACGCAAATAAAGCGGCATGTCCAGTGTATTGTGATGCGTATTAAATGGACGAGCCGCAGCACCCCCATGAACCGCCTGTAAGACCGGAGTCTCTACCTCTAACCAACCGCGCTCATCGAACATCGAACGCATCGTCGAAATAATTTTGGCGCGTTTGATGAAAATATCTTTTACCTGAGGGTTAACAATTAGATCCACATAACGCTGACGATAACGCATTTCAGGGTCTGAAAAGGCATCATAGGTTTGACCATCAGCTTCCTTAACCACAGGTAGTGGACGCAAGGCTTTTGACAATATAGTGAACTCGCGTACTTGAACCGAAATCTCACCCACTTGCGTGGTAAAGGCATATCCTTTGACCCCGATGATATCACCAATGTCGAGTAATTTTTTAAATACAGTATTATAAAGTGTTTTATCCTCGCCTGGACACAAATCATCCCGACGGAAATACAATTGAATACGCCCTTCCGCATCTTGTAATTCCGCAAATGACGCATTTCCCATGATTCGGAAGCCCATCAAACGACCTGCCAAAACAACTTCCTGATAATTCCCTTTTTCAGGTGCGTAGTTCGCTAAAATTTCCGTTGAATGGACATTCACTGGATAGGCAGCCGCCGGATAGGGATCAATCCCCAAGGCCATTAACTCTTGTCGCTTTTGTCTTCGCAGCTGTTCTTGTTCACTTAAAATCATCAGAATGTATGGGATAAAATGAAGCAACAAAATTAGCCATTTCTCCTCGCAAATAAAAGTTGATTTGAATTCTTAAAACTTGTTAATTCAAAATTCAAACATGTTTGTTGGAACAATTTTTGCGTTAAATTCGTAAATCAAAATCTAACCCTTTTATTAATCGCAAGATGGAAATGAAAAATCAATTAAAATCCTATGTAGTCATTGCGCTCCTTTCCAGTGGGGTAACCTTGGGAGCCTACCAATTATTAAATTTAGGGAATCAAACGAATTTCAGTGATTCTCCATCCGCATTCTCTTCAAATGTTTCTAATATTTCAGCAGCCGGCGCTCCAGGAGAGTTTACCTATGCAGCAGAAAAATCTACACCTGCGGTCGTACATATTAAGACCAAAATGGAGCAAAGACAACGTCAATATTCAAGTCCATTCGATGACTTGTTTGGCGGCTTTGGAGATCCATTTGGCGGCGGAGGCCGTCGGCAAGCACCCCAACAAGCCGAAGCATCGGGCTCTGGGGTAATCATCAGTGCCGATGGATACATTGTGACCAACAATCACGTGGTGGAAGATGCCTCTGAAATTTCGGTTATCTTAAATGACAAGCGTGAGTTCAAGGCCAAGGTCATCTCGACCGACCCATCATCGGATTTAGCGGTGATTCAAATCAAGGCGACTGATCTTCCATTCATGACTTTCGGTGACTCGGATGCCTTAAAGGTAGGCGAATGGGTACTTGCCGTGGGAAATCCGTTCAATTTGGAATCTACAGTAACCGCAGGTATCGTTTCGGCCAAAGGTCGTCAAAATATCATCGATCGTAATGAAGACCGTGCCGCGAATCCCTTGGAATCCTTTATTCAAACAGATGCTGCGGTAAATCCGGGTAATTCTGGGGGAGCCTTGGTGAATTTGAAAGGAGAGTTAATTGGTATAAATACAGCTATTTATTCTCGTACGGGCCAATTTGCTGGATATTCTTTTGCTGTTCCCGTGAGTATTGTGAAGAAAGTTTCAGCCGACTTAATCAAATACGGTAATGTTCAGCGTGGCTTCTTGGGCGTAAGTATCATGGAGGTCAATGCCAAATTAGTAGAGGAAAAAGACCTAAAAGTTAATACAGGCGTATATGTCGGTGGCTTTTCGGAGAATTCTGCCGCAAAAACCGCCGGAATCAAAATCAATGACGTTATTACCAAAATCGACGGCATTGAAACAAAAACCACGGCAAAATTGATGGAAATCGTAGGTCGTAAGCGTCCAGGTGAAACGCTGAATGTGACCGTTAACCGTGATGGTCAAAACAAAGATTTCACTGTTACCTTGAAAAACAAGGATGGTAACACGTCCATTGTCAAGAGCGAATCTGGGGAATCGTATAAATCAGAATTCTTGGGTGCGAAATTTGGCGCTTTGAGTAGTTCCGACAAAGAGAAATTCAACGTAAGTACCGGCGTGAAAGTCATTGAGGTTTCACCAGACGGCCGTTTAGAAATGTATGGATTATCAAAAGGATCCATCATTACTAAGATTAACGACAAAGTGGTTAACAACCCGAAAGAAGCAGCCGAATTATTAGAATCTCGTAAAGGTCGTGTGAAGTT